>DATFAJ010000732.1:0-10789 GCA_035254745.1 Candidatus Methylomirabilota bacterium
CGGGTTGATCGTCTCGCCGCCCAAGGCCGGCAAGACCGTGATGCTCCAGAACATCGCCCACGCCATCGTCGGCAACAACCCGGACGTGGTGATGATCGTGCTCTTGATCGACGAGCGCCCGGAAGAGGTGACCGACATGCAGCGCTCCGTGAAGGGCGAGGTGATCTCCTCCACCTTCGACGAGCCGGCCTCCCGCCACATCCAGGTGGCCGAGATGGTCATCGAGAAGGCCAAGCGCCTGGTCGAGCACAAGCGCGACGTCGTGATCCTGCTCGACTCGATCACCCGCTTCGCGCGGGCCCACAACGCGGTCATCCCGTCCTCGGGCAAGGTGCTCTCGGGCGGCCTCGACGCCAATGCGCTGCAGCGGCCCCGGCGGTTCTTCGCGGCGGCCCGCAACGTGGAGGAGGGCGGCTCGCTCACCATCATGGCCACCGCCCTCATCGACACCGGCTCCCGCATGGACGACGTGATCTTCGAGGAGTTCAAGGGCACCGGCAACATGGAGGTGCACCTGGACCGGCGCCTGATGGACAAGCGCATCTTCCCCACCATCAATATCGAGCAGACCGGGACCCGTAAGGAAGAGCTGCTGCTGGAGAAGGACGAGCTTCAGAAGGTGTGGCTGCTCCGGAAGGCGCTCTCCCAGCTGAACCCGGTCGAGGCCATGGAGCTGCTGCTCGACAAGCTCAAAATGGTCAAGAGTAACAAGGACTTCCTGAATCAGATGAACCAGCTGGCCTAGCCCTCCGCGTAGCCCGGATTTTTGCCTTTTCGCGTGCACCCTGCTATGCTTTGAAACCCATTTAGGAGGTGCGCCGTGAAGGCTGGCATTCATCCGGACTACATTGACACCACGATCACCTGCAACTGCGGGGAGGTCATCCACACCCGCTCCACCGTGCCGACCATCAAGGTGGAGGTCTGCTCCAAGTGCCATCCCTTCTACACCGGGAAGCAGAGGTTCCTCGACACGGCCGGGCGCGTCGAGCGCTTCCAGCAGAAGTACAAGAGGAAGAGCCGCACGGAGGGGTAGGGCCGGGCTCGGCGCCGCTCCGCGCTCCGAGCCGCACACTCGGCAGCACCTGATTCCTGGTCGTTTCTCGCCGCGGCGGCGCCGTCTCCCGTGTGCCGGTCCCTGAGGCACTCCCATGTTCGACAAGCTCCGGCAGATCGAAGAGCGCTACGGCGAGCTGAACCGCTCTCTGTCCGATCCCCAGGTGATCGGTCAGCCCGCGGTCTATGCCCGCACCGCCAAGGCCGCGGCCGACCTGGCCGAGACCGTCTCCAAGTTCGAGGAGTACAAGAGCGTGCTCGCCCGCATTTCGGAGGCGCGCCACATCCTGGCCGAGGACGCGGACCGCGAGATGCGCGAACTGGCCCAGGCCGAGATCGACGAGCTGAGCGTGCGCCAGGCGAAATTGGAAGAGGAGCTGCGCGCGATGCTGGTCCCGCGCGACCCCAACGACGAGAAGAACGTCTTTCTCGAGATCCGGGCCGGCGCGGGGGGCGACGAGGCCGGCCTCTTCGCGGCCGAGCTCTTCCGCATGTACACGAAGTACGCGGAGCGCCAGCGCTGGAAGTGGGAGGTCATCGACAGCCATCCCACCGGGGTGGGCGGGCTCAAGGAAGTGGTGGCGCTCGTGCAGGGCCGCGGCGCGTGGAGCCGGCTCAAGTTCGAGCGCGGGGTACACCGCGTGCAGCGCGTGCCCACCACCGAGTCGAGCGGGCGCATCCACACCTCGACGGTGACGGTGGCGGTGCTGCCGGAGGCGGAGGACGTCGACGTGAAGGTGGACGAGAAGGACATCCAGGTCGACGTCTATCGCTCCTCCGGCCCGGGCGGCCAGGGGGTCAACACCACCGACTCGGCGGTGCGGCTCACCCATCTGCCCACCGGTCTGGTCGTGACCTGCCAGGACGAGCGCTCCCAGATCAAGAACCGGGCGAAGGCCCTGCGCGTGCTCAAGGCCCGGCTGCTCGAGCGGGCGCAGGAGGAGCAGGCCGCCGCGATCGCGGCGGACCGGCGGACCCAGGTCGGCACCGGGGAGCGCAGCGAGCGCATCCGCACCTACAACTTCCCCCAGGGCCGGGTCACCGATCACCGGATCAACCTCACCCTGCACCGCCTGCCCACCGTGCTCGAGGGCGACCTCGACGAGCTGATCGACGCGCTGCGGGAGCGCGACGTGAGCCAGAAGCTCGCGGAGAGCGTGCCGTGATCGGGGTCGCGGCGGACCGCACCGTTCCCGCACTGCTCGCCCGCGGCACCGCCGCGCTGGAGGCGGCCGGGATCGAGAGCGCGCGGCCCGAAGCCGAGTGGCTGCTGGCCGGGTTGCTGGGCGTCGACCGCTTCGCCCTCTACCTGGACCCCGCCCGCCGACTCGCCACCCCGACCATCACCCGATTCCTCGGCCAGATCGAGCGGCGGGCCGCGCGCGAGCCGCTGCAGTACCTGCTCGGATGGGAGGACTTCCACGGCCTGCGGCTCGCGGTGTCCTCCGACGTGCTGGTGCCCCGGCCCGAGACGGAAGGGCTGGTCGAGTGGGCGCTCGAGGTCCTGGCCGACCGTCCGGAGCCGGTGGTGGCCGACCTCGGCACCGGCAGCGGGGCCATCGCGTGCGCGATCGCGCACGCCCGTCCCGCCGCCGAGGTCCTGGCGGTCGAGCTCTCGGGCGGCGCCCTCGCGGTGGCCTCGCGCAACGTGCGCGAGCTCGGGCTCGGCGCGCGCGTCCGGCTCCTGGCCGGCGACCTGTTCGCGCCCCTCGGCTCGATTCCCGCGAGCCTGGACCTGGTGGTGGCCAACCCCCCCTACCTGCCGAGCGCGGTGATCGCCTCGCTGCCGCCCGAGGTCTCGCGCCACGAGCCGCGCGCCGCGCTCGACGGCGGACCCGACGGCATGAGCGTGATCCGGCGGATCGTGGCGGGGGCGCCGGCGGTGCTCAAGCCGGCCGGCTGGCTCCTGATGGAGATCGGCGAGGACCAGGCCGGTCCGCTCGCCTCCCTGATGGCGGCCGAGGGGTTCTCCGGGATCCGCGCGCGCCGCGATCTCAACGGAGTCGAGCGCTACATCGGCGGACGATGGGAGCAGGCCGCGACGACCCTCGCCGGCTGCGCGTCCGGGGCGGCGAGACGGGAGGGCTGCTGATGGCGACGAAGCTGGTGGTCCAGGGAGGCACGGCACTCCGGGGCGACGTGACGGTGAGCGCGGCCAAGAACGCGGCGCTGCCCGCCCTCTGCGCGGCGCTGCTCACCCCGGAGCCGGTGGTGCTGGAGAACGTGCCCGCGCTCGCCGACGTGAACACCACCCGCTCGCTGCTCGAGCAGCTGGGCGGCGTGATCTCGGCCGACGCCGACGGCAGCACGCGCGTGCACGTGGCGGCGGTCACCAGCAACGAGGCGCCCTACGAGCTGGTCTCGACCATGCGGGCCTCCGTGCTCGTCCTGGGCCCGCTGCTCGCGCGCACCGGCCTCGCCAAGGTGGCGCTGCCGGGTGGCTGCGCGATCGGGGTGCGCCCGATCGATCAGCACCTGAAGGGCTTCCAGAAGCTCGGGGCCGAGGTCTTCATCCGCAACGGCTACGTGGAGGCGCGGGCGAGCCGGCTCAAGGGCGCGCGTATCACCACCGACCTCGTGACGGTCACCGGCACCGAGAACCTGATGATGGCGGCGGCGCTGGCCGAGGGCACCACCGTCATCGAGAACGCGGCGCGGGAGCCGGAGGTCACGGACCTGGCCCGGCTGCTCTCCGCGATGGGCGCCCGCATCGAGGGGGCGGGCACCGAGCGCCTCGAGATCGAGGGCGTTCCGGAGCTCGGCGGCGCCCGGCACCGGGTGATCCCGGATCGCATCGAGGCGGGGACCCTGCTGGTGGCGGCGGCCATCACCGGCGGCGACGTGACGGTGGTCGGGGCCGAGCCCCGCCACATGTCGGCCACGCTCTCCAAGCTCGAGGAGTGCGGGGCGGTGGTCACGGTGTCCGGCGACCGCATCCGCTGCCAGGGGCCGGCGCGGCCGAAGGCGGCCGACATCATCACGAGCCCGTTCCCCGGCTTCCCCACCGACATGCAGGCCCAGTTCATGGCCATGCTCGGCCTCGCCGACGGCATCAGCAAGATCACCGAGACCATCTTCGAGAACCGGTTCATGCACGCGGCCGAGCTCTCCCGCATGGGCGCGCGCATCGACGCGGAGGGCTCGATCGCGATGGTGCGCGGCGTCCGCTACTACCAGGGCGCCCCGGTCATGGCTACCGACCTGCGCGCCTCCGCTTCGCTGGTACTGGCCGGCCTCGCCGCCCGCGGCACCACGGATATCTCGCGCGTCTACCACCTGGATCGCGGCTACGAGCGGCTCGAGGTCAAGCTGCGCTCGCTCGGTGCCACCATCGACCGGGTGAAGTGATGCTCACCCTCGCGCTGCCCAAGGGCCGGCTGCTCGATCCCGCCCTGACCCTGCTCGCCGGCATGGGCATCCGCGGCTTCGAGCCCGACTCGCGGCGGCTGCTCCAGGCCGACGACGCGGCCGGGCTGCGCTTCATCCTGCTCAAGCCGGCCGACGTCCCGACCTACGTGGAGCACGGCGCGGCCGATCTCGGCATCGTCGGCAAGGACATCCTGCTCGAGCAGCAGCCCGACGTCTACGAGCCGGTCGACCTGGGCTTCGGCTTCTGCCGACTGGTGGTGGCGGAGACGCGCGAGCTGTGGCAGCGCGACGACCCGGCCAAGTGGTCCTGGGTGCGGGTGGCCACCAAGTACCCGCGGCTGACCGAGTCGTACTTCTCCGAGCGCGGTATCCAGGTCGAGATGGTCCGGCTGGACGGCTCCATCGAGCTGGCCCCGCTGGTCGGGCTGGCCGAGCGCATCGTCGATCTCGTGCAGTCCGGCGAGACCCTGCGGGCGAACGGGCTGGTCGAGGTGGCCGAGATTCTGACCTCCACCGCGCGGCTCATCGTCAACCGCGCCTCGCTCAAGACCGCCCATGCTCAGGTGAGCCAGCTCATCACCGCGATGCGGGAGGCGGCCGGGCGGGCCGGGCTCAAGAAATGATTCGCAAGCTCGAAACGTCGAGCGCGGGCATCGCCGGCGTGATCCGCGCGCTGGAGAGGCCGCCCGGCTCGGTGGACCCCGAGATCGCCCGCCGGGTCGCCGAGATCGTGGCCGCGGTCCGGTCGACCGGCGACGCCGCGCTGCTCGACTGCACCCGTCGCTTCGACCGGGTTGCGCTGTCCGCGGCGGACCTCGCGGTGCGGCCCGAGGAGTACGCGGCGGCCGAGCGCGCGGTGGGCGAGGTGACGCTCCGCTCGCTCCGCTACGCGGCCGATCGCATCGAGCGCTTCCACCGCGAGTGCGCCCCGCGCTCCTGGCGGATGCGCGACGACCACGGCTCCCGCCTCGGCCAGGAGGTGCGCCCGCTCGACCGGGTCGCGGTGTACGTGCCGGGCGGCCGGGCCGCCTATCCCTCCACGGTGCTGATGACGGTGGTGCCGGCGCGGGTGGCCGGGGTGCGGGAGATCGTGCTGGTCTCGCCGCCCGCCGCCGACGGCTCGCTGAACCCGGCGGTGCTGGCCGCCGCCCGGATCGCGGGGGTGACCGAGGCCTACCGGGTGGGCGGGGCCCAGGCGGTGGCCGCCCTCGCCTACGGGACCGAGACCATCCGCCGGGTGGACAAGATCGTGGGCCCCGGCAACATCTACGTGGCGCTCGCCAAGGCCCAGGTGTTCGGCGACGTGGGCATCGACATGGTAGCGGGGCCGAGCGAGGTCCTGGTGGTGGCCGACGACACGGCGGACGCGGAGTTCGTAGCCGCCGACCTCCTGGCCCAGGCCGAGCACGACCCGATGGCCCGCGCGGTGCTGCTCACGCCCTCGCCCGCGCTGCGGGACGCGGTCGCGGTCGCGCTCGAGCACCGGCTCGCCTCGCTGCCCCGCCGCGAGATCGCGGGGGCGGCGCTGGCGAGTCACGGGGCGCTGGTGCTGACCGCGAGCGTCGAGGAGGCGGTGGAGCTGGCCAACGGGCTCGCCCCCGAGCACCTCGAGCTGCAGGTGCGCGACCCGGAGGCCCTGCTCGCGCGGGTGCGTCACGCGGGGGCGGTGTTCCTGGGCCGGCACACGCCGGAGGTGGTGGGAGACTACGTGGCGGGGCCGAATCACGTGCTGCCGACCGGTGGCACCGCGCGCTTCTCCTCGGCGCTCTCCACCGAGGACTTCGTGACGCGGCTCAGCGTGATCGAGTACTCGCCGGCCGGGCTGGCGGAAGCGGGTCCGCACGTCGCGGAGCTGTCCCGCGTGGAGGGCCTCGACGGACACGGCGCGGCGGCGGCGGTGCGCATCGCGGCCGCGCGGGAGGGAGCACGATGACCGGGGAGCGGAGGACGGAGCCGGCGCAGCCGCGGCAGAGCCGGATCGAGCGCAACACCAAGGAGACCCAGATCGTCCTCCATCTCAACCTGGACGGCACCGGGGCCTCCAAGGTCGACACCGGCATCCCGTTCTTCAACCACATGCTCGAGGCGTGGTCCAAGCACGCGCTGATGGATCTCACGGTGGACGCCAAGGGCGACCTCGACGTCGATCTCCACCACACGGTGGAGGACGTCGGCATCTGCCTCGGGAAGGCGCTGCGGGAGGCGGTGGGGGACAAGAAGGGGATCGTGCGCTACGGCGCGTCGTTCCTGCCCATGGACGAGGCCCTCCTGCACGCGGCGGTGGACATCTCGGGCCGCCCCTACCTCGTGTTCAACGTGCCGCTGCAGCGGACCCGGATCGCCAATTTCGACCTGGACCTGCTCAAGGACTTCTTCCGCGCGGTGGCGGTCAACGCCGAGATCACCCTGCACCTCAACATGCACTACGGCGAGAACCTGCACCACATCGCGGAGGCCACCTTCAAGGCGGCCGGCCGCGCCCTCGCCGAGGCCACCCGCCTCAACCCCAGAATCACCGGCATCCTCTCCACCAAGGGCAGCCTGTGATCGCGATCGTCGACTACGGGCGCGGCAACCTCGGGAGCGTGGAGAAGGCCTTCGCGCGCGTCGGGATGCCCGCGGTGGTGACCGAGGATCCGGTGGTCGTCGACGACGCGGAGGCGGTGGTGCTGCCGGGCGACGGCGCCTTCCACGACGCGATGGACGCGCTGCAGGCCCGGGGCCTGATCGCGCCGGTCCGGGCGTGCCTCGAGCGGGCGCGCCCGTTCCTGGGCATCTGTCTCGGCTACCAGCTTCTCTTCACGGAGAGCGAGGAGTTCGGCCAGGGCAAGGGGCTCGACGTGATCCCGGGCGCGGTGCGCCGCTTCCCGGCCACCCTCAAGGTGCCGCACATGGGCTGGAACCAGGTCGAGCACCGCGGCGACATGCCGCTGTTCGACGGGGTCCCGAGCGGGGCCAACTTCTACTTCGTCCACTCGTACTATCCGGAGCCCACCGACGCGTCGCTCCAGGTGGCGACCTGCGACTACGGGGTCATCTTTCCGGCCGCGGTCGCGCGGGGATCGCTCTTCGCCACCCAGTTCCATCCGGAGAAGAGCCAGCGCTGGGGCATCCGGCTGCTGGAGAACTTCGCGGCGCTCGTCCGCGATCGCCGCTGAGCGCCTCCGCCATGTTCGAGATCGTCCCGGCGGTCGACCTCAAGGCGGGCCGCTGCGTCCGGCTCGTGCAGGGCCGCGCCGACGCGGAGACCGTGTTCTCCGACGATCCGGTGGCGATGGCGCGCCGCTGGCAGGACGCCGGCGCGCGGCGTCTGCACGTCGTGGACCTCGACGGGGCGTTCGCGGGCCGCCCGGCCCAGACCGAGCTGGTGCGCGCGATGATCAAGGCCGTCTCGATCCCGGTGCAGGTGGGGGGCGGCCTGCGCGAGCTCGCCCACGTGGAGGCGGTGCTGGCCGCGGGCGCCCGGTGGGCCATCGTGGGCACGCGCGCCGCGCTCGACCCCGCGTTCCTGGGGGCGCTCGGCGAGCGCTTCGGCGAGCACGTCGTGATCGGCATCGACGCCTCCGACGGGCGCGTGGCGGTGGACGGCTGGACCCGGGTCCTCGATCTGGACGCGATCGCGCTCGCGCGCGACGCGGCGGCGGCCGGGGCGGCCGGCATCGTCTACACCGACATCGCGCGCGACGGCACCCAGACCGGCCCCAATCTCTGGAGCACCGCTGCGGTGGCCCAGGCCGCCGGCATCCCGGTCTTCGCCTCGGGCGGGGTCGGCTCGCTCGACGACATCCGCCAGCTCGCGACGGTGGCCGGGCTGGCCGGGGTCATCGTGGGCCGGGCCCTCTACAGCGGCGCGGTGGACCTCGCCACCGCGGTCGCGGACGTGCAGTAGTCATGCTCTGCAAGCGGCTGATCCCGTGCCTCGACGTCAAGGACGGCCGGGTGGTCAAGGGCGTCCGGTTCGTGGAGCTGCGCGACGCGGGCGACCCGGTGGCCGCGGCGCTGGCCTACGACGCGCAGGGCGCCGACGAGCTGGTCTTCCTCGACATCACCGCGTCGCACGAGGGCCGCGCCACGATGCTCGACGTGGTGCGCCGGACCGCCGAGGGCATCTACATGCCGCTCACGGTGGGGGGCGGGGTCCGGTCCCTCGAAGACATCCGGACCCTCCTGCGCGCGGGGGCCGACAAGGTGTCGCTCAACACCGCCGCGCTCGAGCGGCCCGCGGTGATCGAGGAGGCCGCCCACGCCTTCGGCAGCCAGTGCATCGTGGTGGCGATCGACGCCAAATCTTCGGGTGACGGCGCCTGGCAGGTGTACACGCATGGTGGTCGGCGGCCCGCGGGCCGCGACGCGGTCGAGTGGGCGCGCGAGGTCGAGCGGCTGGGCGCGGGCGAGATCCTGCTCACCAGCATGGACCGCGACGGCACCGGGGCCGGCTACGATCTGGCCCTGACGCGGGCGGTGTCCGAGGCGGTCTCGGTGCCGGTCATCGCCTCCGGCGGGGTCGGTTGCCTGGAGCACCTCCGCGAGGGCGTGGTGGAGGGGCGCGCCGACGCGGTGCTGGTGGCCTCGCTCTTCCACTTCGGGCAGCACACGATCCCGGAGGCCAAGCAGTATCTCCACGAGCACGGCGTGCCGGTGAGGATCGAGCGGTGAGCGCGCCCGACGAGCTCACCTGGGACGCGCAGGGGCTGATCCCCGCCGTCGTGCAGGACACCGAGACCGGCGAGGTCCTGATGGTGGCGTGGATGAGCCGGGACGCCCTCGAGGCGACGCGGCGCTCGGGCCTCACCCACTTCTGGTCCCGCTCCCGCCGGTCGCTCTGGCGCAAGGGCGAGACGTCCGGGCACGCCCAGCACGTCGACGGCATCTACGCCGATTGCGACCGCGACACCCTCCTGGTCCAGGTGCACCAGGACGGGGTGGCCTGCCATACCGGGGCGCGGAGCTGCTTCTTCACCCGTCTGGCCGCCCCCGCGGGTGAATCCGGCCACGCGGGCGCGCCCGGCGCGGCAGGCGCCGGGCCGGCCATGTTGGAAGTTCTCGAGCGCGTGCTCGAGTCGCGCAAGGTGGCGCCGCCGCCCGGATCCTACGTGGCCTCGCTCTTCCAGAAGGGCCAGCCGCAGATCTGCCGCAAGATCGGCGAGGAGGCGGCCGAGGTGATGACCGCGGCGCTCGGCGGCGAGGGCGACGGGCGCGTCGTCTCCGAGGTCGCGGACCTGTGGTTCCACACCATGGTGCTGCTGAGCGCGCGCGGCATCCCCTTGCGCCGGGTGTTCGAGGAGCTGGCCGCCCGGCACGCGAAGGGTAAGTGAGTCCCCGGCACGCGCTGCTCGCCGCGGTTGCCCTCCTGGCCGGGTGTGCCACCGCCGCCGGTCGCATCGAGAACGGGGTCTACCATTCCGCGAAAGGCTATCGGGTGACGCTACCGGCGAGCGGCTGGAAGGTGGACCAGGGCCCGCGGGCGGATCTCTCGCTGCAGGACGAGGCGGGACCGGGCGGGATGCTGGTCGACGCCACGTGCGCGGGGCGCGAGCCGTCCCGGCCGCTCGACGTGCTGGCCCGTCACCTGACCTTCGGCCTCACCCGGCGGGAGGTGCTCGAGAACGGGACGACCACGGTGGCCGGGCGCGAGGCGGTGCGGTCGGTGGTGCGGGGCCAGGCCGACGGCCGGGACGTCACGGTCGAGGCCCTGGTCCTCCGGGCCCGGCCGTGCGTCCACGACTTCCTCTACGTGGCGCCGACCGTCGCGTTCGACGCGGGGCGTCCCGCGTTCCGGGCCCTGGTCGAGAGCTTCGCCCTGGAGGGACGCTGATGGTGGGCCAGGATCTCCGGCGGCACCTGCACGAGTCGGCGGTGTGGTACGGCGGCCTCGGGATGCTCACCATGCGGGTGGCCCGCAACCTCACCCTGCCGCCCGCGTACTTCTGGCTCGTCGCCCGGGAGATCGACATCGTCGGGGTGCGATCGCTCACGGTGGCGCTCACCGCCGCGCTCTTCACCGGGATGGTGCTGGCCCTGCAGACCGCGGTGAACATGGCCCGGTTCGGCGCGGAGAACTACGTGGGCCCGGTGGTCGCGCTCTCGATCCTGCGCGAGCTGGGCCCGGTGCTGACCGCGATCCTGGTGGGGGGCAAGGTGGCCTCGGGCATCACCGCCGAGCTGGGCTCCATGAAGGTCACCGAGCAGATCGACGCGCTCCGGGCCCTCGGGGTCAACTACATCAAGAAGCTGATCGTCCCCCGGCTGATGGCCGCGGTGCTCGTGTTCCCGCTGGTCACGATCCTGGCCGACGGAATGGGCCTGCTCGGAGGTATGCTGATCGCTGTGTTCGATCGCAACGTCGACCCGTATCTCTACTGGA
>DATFAJ010000733.1:0-2108 GCA_035254745.1 Candidatus Methylomirabilota bacterium
TGGTGATCTTCGACGCCCAGTACTCGCTCGCCGACGCCATCTCGGTCAAGGAGGACTGGGGGCACTCGAGCAACGTGGTCGGGGTCGAGATGTGCCAGCTCGCGCGGGCGCAGCGCCTGTGCCTCTACCACCACGAGCCGATCTTCGACGACGAGCGCATCGCGGCGTTGCTGGCCGAGACGCGCCGGCTGGAGGAGATCACCCGCGGTGACCACCGGGTGGAGGTCCAGGCCGCCTACGACGGCCTGGAGATCACGCTCTGAGGGGCCCGGCCTGACCGCGCCCGAGGGAGCGCCGCCGCCGCCCGCGGACGCCTACTGGGCCGAGCGGCGCTGGGCCCGCGCGCTGCGCGGTGGGCGCGGCCGGCCGCTCGGGGTCCTCCTGCTCCTCCTGCTCGTGGTCGCGGCGCTCGTCCCCGAGATGCCGGGCCTGCGCCTCCTGCGGCTCGCCTGGTTCGACGCCTACCAGGGCCTCGCCCCGCGGGTGCCGCGCTCCGCCCCGGTGGTCATCGTTGCCATCGACGAGGAGAGCCTGCAGCGGCTGGGGCAATGGCCGTGGCCCCGGAGCTGGCTGGCCCGCCTGGTGGCCCGGGTGGCGGAGGCCCGTCCTGCCGCGATCGGGCTCGACATCTTCATGCCCGAGGCCGATCGGCTCTCGCCCGGGCGGATCGCGGGCCTGCTCGACGGGCTGGCCCCCGCGGTGGCCCAGAAGCTCGCCGCCATGCCGAGCAACGACGCGGTGCTGGCCGGTGCGCTCCGCGGCCGTCCCACTGTCCTGGCCCTGGTCGGGGTCGAGTCCGCCGAGACCGCGATGCCCGGGTCCGGCGCCCCGCCGGTCCGCGCGGTCGGGGGCGACCCCGCGCCGTTCGTCCGCCACTTCGCGGGCGCGCTCCGCAGCATCGCGGAGATCGACGCGGCCGCGGCCGGGCGCGGCCTGGTGACCATGGACCCGGAGCGCGGCGTGGTGCGGCGCATGCCGCTCCTGGCCGTGGTGGGCGACACGCTCGTGCCCGGGCTCGGGCTCGAGATGCTGCGCGTGGCGGCGGGCGCGCCCGCGCTATCGGCGCGGGTGGGCCGCGGCGGTGTCGAGGCGGTCGGGGTCGGCGACCTGGTCGTCCCCACCGAGCCGGACGGCCGCGTGTGGCTCCACTACGGACGATCGGACCCGGGCCGCTTCGTCTCCGCCGCCGACGTGCTCGCGGGCCGGGTCGAGGCCGAGCGCTTCCGGGACCGGCTCGTGCTGATCGGGGCCACCGCGTTCGGCCTCTCCGACTACCAGGCCACGCCGGTGACCGAGCAGATGCCCGGGATCGAGATCCACGCCCAGCTCCTCGAGGGCATCTTCGAAGGCGCGCTGCTCACCCGTCCGCCGCTCGCCCGCGGGCTCGAGCTGGTGATCCTGGCCGCGGCCGGCCTGCTCCTCGTGTTCGCGGTGCCCCGGCTCCGGCCCCGCGTGTCCGCGGCCCTGCTCGCGGGCGTGATCGTGCTCGTGCTCGCGCTGGGCTTCGACGCCTATCGCACGCGCGGGCTCCTGGTCGACGCGGCCACGCCCGCGCTGGGCCTGGCCGTGCTCTACACCGTGATGCTCGGGGTCACCCTCACCGAGACCGAGAGCCGCCGGCGCGCCCTGCGCCGTCAGGTCGAGCAGCAGCGGGAGGCGGCCGCGTGCCTCGCGGGCGAGCTGGAGGCGGCGCGGCGCATCCAGATGGGCACGCTCCCGCGCCCGTCGGTCGTCTTCCCGGCCGAGCGTCGGTTCGATCTCTACGCCCGGCTCGATCCGGCGCGGGAGGTGGGCGGCGATCTCTACGACTTCTTCTTCCTGGACGCCGACCACCTCTTCTTCATGATCGGCGACGTGTCGGGCAAGGGCCTGCCCGGCAGCCTCTTCATGGCCATCAGCAAGGCGCTGTACAAGAGCACCGCCCTGCGGCGCCACGGGCAGGTGGCCGCCATGATGCGCGAGGCGGACGCGGAGATCTCGCGCGACAACGCGGAAGGGCTCTTCGTCACGGTGCTGGCCGGCATCCTCGACGCCCGCACCGGCGCGCTCGAGTACTGCAGCGCCGGGCACGAGCCGCCGTTCCTGCTGCCGCGCGCGGGCCGGCCGCT
>DATFAJ010000734.1:0-6713 GCA_035254745.1 Candidatus Methylomirabilota bacterium
CGGCCAGGCGCCCCGCCGCGCGCGTCTCCACGAGGACAACCAGGTACGCGGTGGTGAGCAGCAGCTCGCCGAGCGACAGCACGAGCCGGCGGCGGTGGTAGGCGCGCGCCCGCGCGTCCGCGGGCACCTCTCCGGAGACCATGAGGTGAGTGTCCCATCGTTCGGGAGGCCGGCCAACCCGGGTGCTCGTTTGTGCTAAACTGTGCGCCAATTCACAACCAGGGAGCCGCCATGTTTCAGTCCGTCGAGGACGTCCAGCAGCAGTTCAAGAACGCCCGCTACATCGCCAACCGCCGGATCTCCACGGTGGTGTTCCTCGCCGAGCGCATGGGCCGGCCGGTGCTCATCGAGGGGCCGGCCGGGGTGGGCAAGACGGAGCTGGCCAAGACCCTGGCCGAGGTGACGGCGCGGCATCTCATCCGCCTGCAGTGCTACGAGGGCCTCGACGAGGGCAAGGCCCTCTACGAGTGGAAGTACGCCAAGCAGCTCCTCTACACCCAGCTGCTGCGCGAGCGCATCGGCGAGCTGATCGCGGACGCCCCCTCGCTACCCGACGCGGTCGCGCGGATCTCCGGCCAGGACGACGCGTTCTTCTCCCATCGCTTCCTGGCCCCGCGCCCGCTCCTGCAGGCGATCGAGTCCGCGGATCCGGTGGTGCTGCTGGTCGACGAGATCGACAAGGCGGAGCCCGAGTTCGAGGCGTTCCTCCTGGAGGTCCTGTCCGACTTCCAGGTCTCGGTGCCGGAGCTCGGCACGATCCGGGCCACCCAGATCCCGCTGGTGGTGCTCACCTCCAACAACGCGCGCGAGCTGTCCGACGGCCTCAAGCGGCGGTGTCTGCACCTCTTCATCGACTTCCCGCCCGCCGACGAGGAGCTCGCGATCATCCGTCTGAAGGTCCCCGAGGTCTCGGAGCGGCTGGCCCAGACCGTGGTGACCGCGGTGCAGCGCATCCGCGGGCTCGAGCTGCGCAAGGCGCCGTCCATCTCCGAGAGCCTCGACTGGGCGCGCTCGCTCGTCATCCTCAACGCGGAGACCCTCGACCGCGACCTGGTGGAGTCCACCCTCACCCTCCTCGTGAAGCACGAGAAGGATCTCGAGCGGGTCAAGGGCGCCCTCGACAAGGTGCTGGCCGACCTGGGCTAGTCGCCCATGAGCTGGTCCAGTCTCACCGAGTTCCGCGAGCTGTGGTTTCCGAGCCCGCGCATCCGCCTGCCCGAGCTCGGCCCCGGGGGCCCCGTCTTCATCGAAGGGGGCCGCTGCATCTCCGGCGCGCTGGGGGAGTACACCAAGCTCTGGATCTCCGCGGCGGGGCGCTGGCACTTCTACTACATCCACCCGTCGCCGCGCGACTTCTACCGCGTGACGATGCCCGAGGCGGTGCCGCACCTGCTGCACCCCGGGGAGATGACGGTGGAGACCTTCCGCCAGGGGCTCTCGTACAAGGTGGTCCTCGGCCTGCGCTGCAGCGAGGGGCCGGTGCGGGTGCTGCACCTCGTGGGAGACGTGGCCGACGTCACCCGCGCGGTGGAGCGCGACGAGGACGCCCCGGCGGGCCCGCTGGGTTGGAAGCTCCAGATGACCCACCTGATCGCGCACGGCTCCTTCCACGGGCTCATCCGCCTGGAGGACGGCCGGCTCTACCCGATCAGCCGCGACGGCGGCGAGGACGTCTTCAAGTCCTCCTGGGTCCACTTCGCGAAATGAGCCGGCGAGCATGAGCGAGCGGGGCGGTCGCGCGATCCCGGCGACGGGTGGCAGCGCCGAAACGCTGAAGACGAGACGCCAACAACGCGGATGGCTTCCCGGCAATGCGGGCGCCCCGATGAGCCCCGCAGGGGCGAAGAGGCCCAACCGCCAAACCGAAGTGATCCACATTCAGGCGAGCTAGATGGATCAACGGATACTCGAGTTCATCGGAGACCTGCGGCGGGCCGAGATGCGCATCTCGCCCAGCGAGGCCCTCGACGCGCTCGCGGCCTCGACCGAGATCGGGCTCGAGGACCGCGAGACCTTCAAGAGCGCGCTCGCCACCACCCTGGTCAAGGAGTCCCGGGACCTCGTCACCTTCAACCGCATCTTCGACCTCTACTTCCTCGACCTGCAGGCCCTGGGCGAGGGCCTCAAGAAGGCCCTCGGCCCGGAAGACCCGAAGATCCGGGAGATGCTCGAGCGGCTGACCGCCGAGGCCGGCATGGAGCTCGACGAGCTGACCGAGCTCATGATGCAGGGCGAGGGCAGCGACATGGAGATGGCCATCCGCCAGGAGGGCCAGGGGACCGGCCTCGAGCGACTGATGTACTTCCTCCAGGTCGGCTACTTCTCCCGGCGCATCTACGACAAGTTCGACTGGGAGGCGATCGAGCGCGACCTCGACCGGATCATGCAGCTCCTGGAGTCGAAAGGGCTCGACCCGGGGATGGTCGCCCGCATCCGTAACTACCTCGACCTGCGTCTCGAGGCCTTTCGCCGCATGATCCGCCAGCACGTGGAGCGCGAGCTGGAGCGCCGCGCGTACCGCCAGGGCGAGAAGCTCACCCGCGAGGTGCTCACCGACAAGCCGCTCTTCGCGCTCTCCGCGGACGAGGTGGCCCAGATGAAGGCGGTGGTCGCTCGGCTCGCGCGCAAGATCAAGGACGCCCTCGCCCTCCGGCAGCGCCAGGAGGAGAAGGGGCGCCTGGACTCGCGCCGGACGATTCGCAAGAGCCTGCAGTACGGCGGCGTGCCCATGGAGATCCGCTTCCGTCGGCGCCACCGGGAGAAGCCCAAGCTGGTCACGCTCTGCGACGTGTCGGACTCGGTGCGCAACGCCTCCCGCTTCATGCTCCAGTTGGTGTGGAGCCTCCAGGAGTGCTTCTCCCGGGTCCGCTCCTACGTCTTCGTCTCCGAGATCGCCGAGGTCACCCAGGCCTTCAGCACCTATCCGGTGGACACCGCGATCGACTGGGCGCTGAAGTCGTCGTCGGTCGACTACCACTGCCGCTCCGACTTCGGCTACGCGTTCAGCCGCTTCGTGCGCACCGAGCTCGAGTCGCTCGACCGCAAGACCACCGTGCTGATCCTGGGCGACGCGCGGAACAACTACAACGACCCCCAGGCGTGGGCCATCCGCCAGATCCGCGAGCGGGTGAAGGGCATCATCTGGCTCAACCCGGAGGGCCAGTGGGGCTGGGGCATCGGCGACAGCGTGATGCCGCTCTACACCCCGTCCTGTGACATCGTGAAGGAGTGCCGCACGGTGGGGCAGCTCGTCCAGGTGGTGGACCAGCTCGTCCATTCATGGTGGCGCCGCGGGCGCTGATCCTCCCGCTGCTGGTCGTCCTGTCGGTCGCGGGCGCGGGACCCGCGCCGGGCGCGGAGTGCGTGGCCCTCGAGGACTTCTCCCGGGGCGCGGTCGGCGAGTTCCCGCCGGAATGGAAGCCCCGGAAGGACGAGGGCCGGCCGGTGTACTCGATCCAGGAGGAGATGGGCCTGCGCTTCCTGCGCGCGGCCGCCTCCCGGCTCGGGATCCAGGCCGGGCGCGAGGTGGCCTGGAACCTCGAGGTCTACCCGGTCCTGGCGTGGTCGTGGCGCCCGCTCGAGTTCCCGAAGGGCTCCGACGAGCGCAGGTCGTCCAGCAACGACAGCGCGGTCTCGGTCTACGCGGTCTTCCCGAGCACTCCGGTGTCGGTCAAGAGCGTGAAGTACGTGTGGAGCCGGCTGGTGCCGGTCGGGACCCATCTCACCTCGAGCGCGGGCAACACCCAGGTGCGGATCTTGCGGACCGGCGCGGAGAAGCTCGGGCAGTGGGTCGACGAGCAGGTGAACGTCCGCGAGGACTACCGGAAGTACTTCGGTGGATCGGACGTGCCGCGGCCCGCGGGCATCGCGGTGCTCACCGACTCCGACGACACCAAGAGCACCGCGCGCGGCGACTACGCGTCGTTCAGGGTGTGCCGGCCATGAGGGATGGTGGTGGCTGATCCCGCCGATCCGTTCGAGGCCCTCTACGCGCGTGGGGTCACCGACGGGCTGCCGGTGGTGCCGCCCACGCGAGAGCGGGTGGCCGACGCGGTGGCGGCGAGCGGGCGCCCGGCCGACACGCTGATCGCGCGGGTGCCTCCCAATTTCGGTCGCGCCACCGTGGAGAAGATCGCGATCAACGCGGTGATGGCGGGCTGCCGGCCGGAGTACCTCCCGGTGGTGGTGGCGGGGGTGGAGGCCATGTGCGACGAGGGCTTCGACCTCCACGGGGTCTCGGCCACCACCAACTTCCCCTCGCCGCTCTTCATCGTCAACGGCCCCGCGCGGAAGCGCCTCGACATCAACTGCGGGGCCGGGCTGTTCGGACCGGGCTGGCGGGCGAACGCCACCATCGGGCGGGCGCTGCGGCTGATCGCGGTGAACCTGGGCGGGGCCATCCCGGGCGTGGTCAGCATGTCCACGATGGCGCATCCCGGGCGCTACACCTACTGCATCGGGGAGTTCGAGGAGGAGAACCCCTGGGACTCGCTCGCGGTCGAGCACGGCTTCGCCCCCGGCGAGAGCGTGATCGCCGCCTTCGCGGGCGAGGCGCCGCACGGCGTCTACGACCACACGAGCCGGAGCGCCCGCGACCTCCTGATCACGATCTCGAAGTCGCTCGAGGTGATCTCGCACCACAAGTCGACCCACCACGGCGACACCCTGGTGGTGCTCTCCCCCGAGCACGCCCGCACCATCGCCGGTGACGGGTGGGGAAAGGCGGAGATGCGCGAGTTCCTGTGGACGCGGCTGCGCAAGCCGGTGCGCGAGCTGATTCCGGGGGTGGAGGGCGGGGAGGGGCTGCCCGCCCACGTCCTCGCCAAGTTCCCGCGGCCCGCGACCGACGACACGCTGATCGCCAAGTTCCGCGAGCCGAGCAACCTGAAGTTCGTGGTGGCCGGCGGCACCGCCGGGCGCTTCTCGGCGGTGATTCCGGGCTGGACGTTTCCCAAGAGCTCGCGCATGATCTGGAGGAAGATCCACATGCCGGAGGAGGAGTCATGAGCGACGACGAGTTCCTGGACCCGACCGACTCGGTGGCGGTTCCTCGCAAGACCGCCCGGCGCCTCGAGAGCCTCGAGGGCAAGACCATCACCCTGCTCGACATCTCGAAGGCCAAGGGCAACCATCTGCTCGACCGCGTCGAGGAGCTGCTGCGGGAGCGGGCCCATCCCAAGGACGTCGTGCGGAAGAAGAAGCCGACGTTCGCGCGCCCGGCCCCCGAGGACCTGCGGCAGGAAATTCTGAAGAACAGCGACGCGGTGATCGAGGCCCTCGCCGACTGAGGGTCCTGCACAACGTGCAGTGTGCACGACAGCGTGTTCTTCGAGGATCAGGGCATTCCCACCGCGACCGTGATCTCGACCGAGTTCAAGCGGGCCGCGCGGGCCCAGGCCGACGCCCTCGGCGCCCATGACCACCAGACCGTGATGGTCGCGCACCCGATCCAGCCGCTCACCCGGGACGAGGTGCGCGCGCTGGCCGACAAGGCCTACGACGAGATCGTCGCCCGGCTGACCCGCGCCCAACCATAAGTTGACGCTCCTCTTCAAGCTGGTCCTGGTGCCGGGGCTCATCGCCCTGGTCACCATGGCCGGCCGTCGCTTCGGCCCCCGCGTCGGCGGCTGGCTCAACGCCCTGCCGCTGGTCGCGGGGCCGGTGCTGTTCTTCCTGGCCCTCGAGCAGGGCGATCAATTCGTGGCGCGCGCCGCCCTGTCGACCCTCGCCGGCCTCGCCGCGGTCGCCGCGTTCGCGGTGATCTACTCGTGGGTCGCGACGAGGCGCCCGTGGTGGGTCTGTGTGCTGGTCGGCTGGACCGCCTTCGCAGCCCTGACCGTCGCGCTCCAGGCGATCCCGTGGACCGCGGTCTCGGGTCTCGCGCTCGCCCTCGCCGCCTTCGGGATCGCGCCCTTCGTGCTTCCTCCGGTTCCCGACGCGCCGCTTCCGGCGATGGCGCCCGCGTGGGACCTCCCGCTCCGCATGGCGGCCGCGGTGGCGCTGGTGCTGGCGGTCACCGGCCTGGCCGCGTGGCTCGGCCCCCGGCTCTCCGGCGCGATCACCCCGTTTCCGATCGCCACCACGATCCTGCTCGCGTTCACCCACGGCCAGCAGGGCGCGCCGGCCGCGGTGGGCTTCCTGCGCGCGTTCCTCCCCGCGATGTGGAGCTTCGCGCTCTTCTGCTTCGTGCTGGCGGTGGGCGTGGTCGGGCTCGGGCGCGACCTGGGGTTCCTGGCCGCGCTCGCGGTGAGCCTCGCGGTGCAGGGCGCGGTGTGGCTCGGTCTCGACGCGCGGGCTAGCCGGGGAAGCGCCAGACCCGGCCCTCGGCCGGCTCGTCGGTCAGCGTGAACTGGGGCAGGGCGAAGTCGGCCGAGAGGTCCTGGAAGACCACCCGGACGCGCTTGCCGATGGCCACGTTCTGCTCGGGCTCGGGACGGAGCTCGGGCGTGACCAGGTTCGCGATGACGCGCAGGGCCTCGTCGGGAGTCGGCTGGCCGCGCTGCTCGTCGAGCTCCACCAGTACCACCGCGTAGGGCGTCCACTCCTTGAAGCCGGGCTGGATGGCGTGGTGCACCACCTCGTAGGAGTAGATGTGCCCGCGGCCGCTCACCGGCTTCCACTCCCACTCGAGCGACATGCACCACGGGCAGCCGTGGCTCGGCGGGTAGCGCATGAGCCCGCAGCCCTTGCAGGCGCGCAGCATCAGGCGGTGG
>DATFAJ010000735.1:0-3540 GCA_035254745.1 Candidatus Methylomirabilota bacterium
CCCACCGGCGGGCGGCGACGTTCCTCTGCACGCACCTGAGCAGTCACGGGTACGTGGTCGCGGCGCTGGACCACCGGGAAGACGAGACCCCGGAGCGGAAGATCGCGGACCGGGTGCCGGACGTCCGGTTCCTTCTCGATCACCTGCTCGACGGCCCGGCGTGGGATCCGGGCGTTCGCCTCGATCCCGCCCGGATCGGCATCGTGGGCCACAGCTTCGGCGGGTGGACCGCGCTCGCGGCCCCCGACGTCGAGCCGCGCATCCACGCGGTCGTGGCGCTCGCGCCGGGCGGAGCGTCCCGGCGGAAGCCGGGCATCCTGCCGTTGACGCTCGCATTCGCCTGGCCGCGCGACGTCCCGACGCTGTACCTGGTCGCAGAGGACGACACCTACTTGCCCCTGGCCGGCATGTACGAGCTCTACGAGCGGACTCCGGCGACGAGACAGATGGTCGTCCTGCGGCGGGCCGACCACTACCACTTCATGGACGACCTCGAGGCGCTGCACGAGGCCGCGCGGGCCATGCCGCTCACCGGGGAGCTGGCGTGGATCCCGAGGGACATGCGGCCGCTCGCCGAGCTCTGCCCCGGGGAGCAGGCGAGGGTATTCGTCCGGGGCCTCACGCTGTGCCACATGGACGCGATGCTGAGGGGGCAGGCGGCGGCGCAGCGGCTCTGGGCGGGTGACCTCGAGGCGGAGCTGGCCGGGCGCGGCGTCGCCGCGCTATGCGCCGGAAGAGCCCGGCGGGGGTGAGGCGCCCGGCGGTACCTCGGGGCCGCCCGGCTCGCCGGCCGACTTGCGGATGTCGATCATCTCGGGCAGCCCCTGGCCGGCGTGCGCGAAGAGCTGGACGCGGGTGAGCCGGTTCATGTCGACGACGATCTCCCGGATGCGCTCGGCGGCGGCGAGCATCTGGCCGACGCGCTCCCGGGTCTCCGGCTTCAGGCTCAGATCGTCCCGGAGCATGGCCAGGCGTCCCAGGACCAGCGTGAGCGGGTTGTTGATCTCGTGGGCGGCCGCGTTGGCGAGCCGGGCGATGCTGCGCAGCTCGTCGGCGGCCTTCTGCTCGGTGATGTCGATGAGGGTCGCCTCGAAGTCGGAGCGGGGTGAGCCCGAGCCGCGGATCACGCTCGCGAGGATCCAGATCAGCCGCCCGTCGCGCCGGCGGAACTGGAGCTCGACGTTGACCGCGGTGCCCTCCGCCTTGACCCGCTCGAGGAGCTGCTCGCGCTCCTTCGGCTGGGCGTAGAAATCGCCGATGTTCCGGGCCAGCACGTCGGCCGGGCGCTCGAAGCCGAGGATGTGGGCGAACGCGTCGTTGCAGTCCAGGATGCGCCCGTCCTCGAGGGTCAGGGACATCCCGGCGGGGTTGCGCGCGAACATGGTGCGGTAGCGCTGCTCCGACTCCAGCAGGGCGGTGGATCGGGTCTGCAGGAGCTCCATGGCCTCGCCGAGGGCCCCGCTCACCCCCTTGAGCTCGGCGAGGCGGAACTGCGGGAGCTCCGGCACCGTCTCGCCCCGGCCGAAGGCGTTGAACGCGAGCATCAGCCGGCGCAGGCGGCCGGTGAACCGCCGGCCGGCCAGGTGGGCGAGGCCGAGCGAGAGCACGAGCGCGCCGACGGTGCCGCCCAGCAGGAGCCAGAGCGACCGCCGGAGCGGGCCCTCGAGCTGCTCGCTCGGGACCGCGATCCCCACCGTGAACTGGGAGCGCGGGGCCCGGCTGAAGGCGGTGTAGGCGGTCGCGCCCTCGAGCGTGGGACCGGTGAACACCATCTCCTCGTGCTCGCGGGCGCTCGCGACGAAGCCGGCGGTCGCGGGCTTGCCCACCCGCTGCTCCTGCCCCTGGGTCGTGGCCACCACGATGCCGTTGCGATCGAGGATGGTGCCGACGGTGCCGCGCGCGATGTGAGCTGCGGCCAGCACCGACGCGAAGCTTTCCGGCGTCAGGACTGCGACCAGGACCCGGCGGATCTTGCCGTCACGGAGTAAGGGCAGCGTGACCGCGATCACGCGGCGCTCGGAGGTCGGCCCCATGACGAGATCCGAGACCTGCGGCTCACCGGTCCGGAGCGTTCGCTGGAAGGCCTCGAGGTTGGCCACGCTCGGGAGCGGGCTCCCGAGCGGATGCAGGAGGTTCAGCAGCTGTCGGCCCGAGGGCTCCACGAGGGCCACCGTCAGCCACCGCCGATAGGCCTCCCGCGCCAGCCGCGCCTGCTCGTAGAACCGCCGCAGGTCGGCCGAGTCGAGATCGCTCGAGGTCGCGAGCCCCTTCAGCCCCGCCAGGGAGGTGTCGACCTCGCGATCCACCGCCAGCGTCAGGGAGCGGGCGTGGTACAGCAGCGCCTGCTCCATGGCGCGACGCTCGTCCTGGTGGGCCCACCAGATCGCGATGCCGGCGACTCCCAGCATCGGGACCAGCGTCAGGCCCACCACCGCGAGGAGAAACGTGCGAAGCTTCATGGCTGCCGCCGAGGATAGGGAAAGCGGGACGCTTCGGCAAGCCGTCTCGTGGCCGTCGCCCCCCTCTGCTATGCTCCCGAGCGGAGGGAAGCATGCCAGCCACGTCCAGCTACGACGCCATCGTCATCGGCGCCGGGATCTCCGGCATGTACCAGCTCCACCGGCTGCGCGGGCTGGGCCTGCGGGTGCGGGTGTTCGAGGCCGGCGACGGGGTCGGCGGCACCTGGTACTGGAACCGCTACCCCGGGGCCCGGTTCGACTCCGAGTCGTGGACCTACGGCTACTCCTTCTCCGAGGAGATCCTGCGCGAGTGGGAGTGGAGCGAGCACTTCGCGGCGCAGCCGGAGACGCTGCGCTACTGCAACTTCGTCGCCGACAAGCTCGACCTCCGCCGCGACATCGAGTTCGGCTGCCGGATCAGGTCCGCGGTCTACGACGAGGCCGCCAACGAGTGGGAGATCGAGGCCGAGGACGGCCGGCGGGTGCGGGCGCGCTTCCTGATCACCGCGATCGGGCCCCTGTCGGCCCCGACCATGCCGACCATCCCGGGCGTGGAGAGCTTCCGTGGCGAGGCCTACCACACCGCCAAGTGGCCGCACGAGCCGGTGAGCTTCGCGGGCAAGCGGATCGGGGTGATCGGCACCGGCGCCACCGCGGTGCAGGCGATCACCGAGATCGCCAAGACGGTCGGGCACCTCACCGTGTTCCAGCGCACCCCGAACTGGTGCGCGCCGCTGCACAACAGCAAGATCGACGCGGCCACCCAGGCCCACATCAAGGCGACCTATCCGGAGATCTTCGCGCGCTGCCGCGAGTCCTTCGGCTGCTTCATCCACGACGCCGACCCCCGCAAGGCGATGGAGGTGAGCGCGGAGGAGCGCGAGGCCTTCTACGAGAAGCTCTACCGCGAGCCCGGCTTCGGGATCTGGATGGGCAACTTCCGGGACGTGCTGGTCGATCCGGAGGCCAACGCCACCATCACCGACTTCATGCGCGGGAAGATTCGCGCGCGGGTGCGGGACCCGAAGGTGGCCGAGAAGCTGATCCCCACCAACCACGGCTTCGGCACCCGCCGGGTGCC
>DATFAJ010000736.1:0-3860 GCA_035254745.1 Candidatus Methylomirabilota bacterium
GTGACGCTGCGCCCGGTGCCGCTCAACGTCCACCAGCTGCTGGAGCGCGTGGCCCTGCTCTCCGAGGAGATGGCGGGCCAGCGTGGGGTGCAGATCGTCCGGCGCTACGATCCGAGCCTGCCGCCCATCCTGGCCGACGAGGACCGGATCCTCCAGGTCTTCCACAACCTGGTGCGCAACGCGGTGGAGGCGATGGACCGGGGCGGACGGCTCACGCTGGTCACCCGGCTCAGCATGAACCCGCTCTTCGCCAAGGTGGACCTGGGCCACGGCCAGCGCAGCATGGCCGAGATCCAGGTGGTGGACGACGGCCACGGCATCCCCGAGGCGGTCCGCGCCCGGCTCTTCACCCCGTTCTTCACCACCAAGGACAAGGGGCTCGGCCTCGGGCTCGCGCTCTGCCACCGGATCATCGAGGAGCATCGCGGCGCGATCCAGGTCGCGAGCGAGCCCGGCCGCGGCACCACCGTCTCCTGCTACCTCCCCATCGCCCGATGAGCGCTTGCGCGAAGAGGCTCAGAACATCCGCCTGCGCGAAGAGGCTACGGCGTCCCCGCGATGTCTTCCATCGCAGACCGCTATGACAATCACCGGGCAAATCCTGATCGCGGACGACGAGGACAGCCTGCGCTGGGTCCTCGAGAAGGGCTTCCGGAGCGCGGGCTACCAGGTCACCGCGGTCAAGGACGGCACCGCCGCCCTCAAGGAGGTCGAGGCGGGGCCCTTCGATCTCATCCTGCTCGACGTGCGCATGCCCGGCATCGACGGCCTCTCCCTCCTCAAGCAGGTGCGGGACAAGCGCCCGGACGCCCAGGTCGTCATCATGACCGCGCACGGGACCATGGAGACCGCGGTCGCGGCCATGCAGCAGGGCGCCTACGACTACCTGGCCAAGCCCTTCGATCTCGACGAGGCGCTCCTGCTCGCCGAGCGCGCGCTCACCGCGCGACGGCTCACCCAGGAGGTCACCGCGCTCCGCTCCGGCCTCAAGGAGGTCTGGGAGTTCGGGGCGCTGGTGGGCCGGCACCCGACCATGCAGGAGGTCTACAAGGCGATCGGGCGCGTGGCGGCCAGCGACGTGTCGGTGCTGCTGCGCGGCGAGTCCGGCACCGGCAAGGAGGTGGTGGCGCGCGCGCTCCACCACTACAGCCGGCGCGCGGGACGGCCCTTCGTGGGCATCTCGGCGGCCGCGATCCCGGCCACCCTGCTCGAGTCGGAGCTGTTCGGCCACGAGAAGGGCGCGTTCACCGACGCCAAGGAGCGGCGCCTGGGCAAGCTCGAGCTCGCCCACGGCGGCTCCGTCTTCTTCGACGAGATCGGCGACATGCCTCCCGAGCTGCAGGTGAAGCTGCTGCGCGCGCTGCAGGAGCGCAGCTTCGAGCGCGTGGGCGGGCACGAGCTGATCCGCATGGACGTCCGGGTGATGGCGGCCACCCACCGCGACCTCGAGAGCATGATGAAGGCGGGACGGTTCCGGGAGGACCTGTTCTACCGCCTGAACGTGGTCACGCTCTCGCTGCCCGCCCTGCGCGACCGCCGGGGCGACATCCCGCTGCTCGCCGAGCACTTCCTGGCCAAGTACGCCGAGTCGCTGGGCGAGCGGGTGATCACCGCCGACGCGATGGACCGCCTGATGGGCTACGACTGGCCGGGCAACGTGCGCGAGCTGGAGAACGTGATCCAGCGCGCGATGGTCATGGCCTCGACCGGGGCCATCCTGCCCGAGCACCTGCCGATCGGCCCGGTCTCGGCGGCGGCGGCCGCGGTCGGCACCGACGCCTCGCTCGAGGACATCATCGAGCGGAAGATGCACGAGTGCGTGCGCGGCCTCCGCGGCCACGCCTCCGCCAACCTCCACGGGCTCATGGTGGGGCTGGTGGAGAAGCCGCTGCTGCGGGCGGTGATGCGGGAGACGAAGGGCAACCAGGTGCGCGCGGCCCAGCTCCTCGGGATCAACCGGAACACCCTGCGCAAGAAGCTCAAGGAGCACGGCATCGATCCCGACGCCGTGTGAGGTGCCCGTGCCGACCCGCTGCGCCTGGGCCAACGGAGGCCCGCTGGAGATCGCGTACCACGACACCGAGTGGGGCGTCCCGTCCCGCGACGACCGGCACCTCTTCGAGATGCTGATCCTGGAGGGCGCCCAGGCCGGGCTCTCCTGGTCCACGATCTTGAGGAAGCGCGAGAGCTACCGGAAGGCCTTCGCGGGCTTCGATCCGGCCAAGGTCGCGCGCTTCGACGGGCGGAAGCGGGCCGCCCTCATGCGGGACCCGGGCATCGTGCGGAACCGGCTGAAGATCGAGGCCACCGTGGTCAACGCGCGCCAGGTGCTGGCCGTCCAGGAGGAGCACGGGAGCCTCGCCGCCTACCTCTGGCAGTTCGTCGACGGCGAGCCGGTGGTCAACGCGTGGACCGCGATGGGGCAGGTGCCGGCCGAGACCGCGGCCTCCCGGGCGATGAGCAAGGCGCTCGTCAAGCGCGGCTTCCGCTTCGTCGGCCCCACCATCTGCTACGCGTTCATGCAGGCCACCGGGATGGTCAACGACCACATCACGACGTGCTTTCGGTATTCCAAACGGAGGAGTCGACGAGCATGAGGATTGGGGTCTTCGGAGCGGGGGCGATCGGCAGCGTGGTCGGAGGGCTGCTCACCAAGGCCGGGCACGACGTGACGCTGGTCGACCAGTGGCCCGAGCACATCGAGACCATGAAGCGACGCGGCCTCAAGCTCTCCGGCACCTGCGGCGAGCACACCATCCCGGTGAAGGCGCTCCACATCCACGAGCTGCAGGGCGTGTCGACGCCGTTCGAGGCGATCTTCGTCGCGGTCAAGTCCTACGACACCGAGTGGGCGGCCCAGATGGCGCTCACCTACCTCGAGCAGCCGGACGGGGTGGTGGTCGACTTCCAGAACGGGATCAACGACGAGCGGGTGGCTTCCGTGGTGGGCAAGGACCGCTGCCTCGGCTGCGTGATCACCATCGGCGCCGGCATGTACGAGCCCGGCCACGCGATGCGCACCGATTCCGGCAGCGTCGGCTTCAAGATCGGTGAGCACGACGGGCGCGACACCCCGCGGGCCCAGGCGCTCGCGAAGGTGATGAACGACGTGGCCGGCACCAAGGTGACGACCAACCTGTGGGGCGAGCGGTGGTCCAAGCTCGCGATCAACTGCATGGCCAACCCGCTGGCCGGCCTGAGCGGCCTGGGATCGGCCGAGGTGCGCACCGCGCCGGTGCCCCGGCGCATCGCCATCCACGTGGCCGCCGAGGTGATCAAGGTCGGCCGCGCCGCCGGTTACGAGGTCGAGCCGATCTACGGCATCGAGGCCCAGCGCTTCGTCGACGCGACGGCAGGGAAGGGTTGGGAGGCGGTCGAGGCCGACATGGCGGCCAGCGTCAAGTTCCTGACCGGTGGCCGCCCGTCCATGCTCCAGGACGTGATGAAGGGCCGCCGCACCGAGATCGAGTACCTCAACGGCTACGTGAGCCAGCAGGGCCGCCGCCTCGGCGTCCCGACGCCGGTGAACGACG
Source organism: Candidatus Methylomirabilota bacterium (assembly GCA_035254745.1). Classification (GTDB taxonomy): domain Bacteria; phylum Methylomirabilota; class Methylomirabilia; order Rokubacteriales; family CSP1-6; genus CAMLFJ01. Next base: position 3,534 of record DATFAJ010000736.1, read on the forward strand.
CAGTGGTGGCCGCGGTACGCAGCCACGGCGTCGGCACCCTCAAGCCTGACCCCAAGAACCTGGAGCCGCTGCTGAAGGCCCTTCCTAGCTGACGGTTCCGCGCGACTGCTCTCGATCGCGCTGGCCCGGGCCCCTCGCGAGCGGCATCGCGCGAGGCGGCCGGGTCCTGTCGGCGGGGGCGGCTCCCGGCTGGCCGTCTCCGTCACCCGCTCGCCGGACTCGCCGCTCTTCGAGCGGCGCACCGGACTCGGGGGGCCCACTCCGCGGCCACCCGGGAGCCGCCCCCGCCGCCACCCGGCCGGTCTCGGGCCAGCTCGCTCGCGAGGG
>DATFAJ010000737.1:0-8634 GCA_035254745.1 Candidatus Methylomirabilota bacterium
CCGAGCCCGGTGAGGTTGGCGCCGATCTGGAACTCGCGGCGCGTCACCATCGGATGCCACTGGGCGGTGTCGATCTGCTTGAGGGTGGCCTCCACCCCGACCTGCTTGAGGTCGCTGACCACGAAGCCCGCGAAGTCGAGGTAGATCGCGATGGCGCGGGTGACCAGCTCCACCTTGAGCGGGTTCGACGGCCCGAACCCCGCCTCGGCCAGCAGCGTCCGGGCCCGCGCCCGGCCCGCGGCGGCGCCCCCGTACCCGGGCAGCTGGCTCAGGTCCCGGTCGAGGAGCCCCCACACGCCCCACGGCTTCGGGGCGAGGGAGGCTCCGATGACCGCGGCCCCGCGATGCACGGTCTGGGTGTAGGTGCGCCGGTCGATGGCGAAGCTGAGCGCACGCCGGACGTTGACGTTGTCGAAGGGCGGCTTCCTGGTGTTCAGGAGCAGGTTCTCGCTCACGTTGCTCGCGGTCTCGGTGAGGACCATGCCCGGCACCGCCTTCCTGAGCTGCTCGGCGATGGCGAGCGTGGTCTCGCCCGGGTAGGCCACGTCGATCTGGCCGGCCTGCAGCGCGGCCACCCGCGTGCCGCGCTCCACGATCACGGTGTAGCGCACCCCGTCGAGGTAGGGACGGCCCTTCACGAAGTAGTCCGGGTTGCGCACCAGCTCCACCGACTGGCCGCGCTTCCACTCCTTGAACTTGAACGGCCCGGTGCCGATGCAGCGCGAGCGGTGCTCGGCCAGCGGCACGTGGGCCGGGAGGACCGGGGAGTATCCGGAGGCGAGCATCGCCACCAGCGAGGGCTGCGGCCGCTTCAGGCGGAAGACCACCGTGTAGGGGTCCGGCGCCTCGATCGCGTCGACGTTGGCGTACCAGTCCTTCCGCGGATTGATCCGGAGCTTGGCCGGCGCGTCCGGAGCCTCGCGCACCACGTCGAAGGTGAACTTCACGTCCTTCGAGGTGAAGGGCTGGCCGTCGTGCCACTTGACGTCGCGCCGCAGGAAGAAGACGAGGTTGCGGTAGCCGTCCTGCCACGACCACTTCTCGGCCAGCTCGGGGACGATGGTCTCCACGCGGCCGAGCCGCTTGGTCTGGTCGTACAGGACCAGGTTGCTGTAGCAGGGCATCGCCGGCCACGTGACCGAGTTGGTCGCGGACTCGTGGATGGCGAAGCCCTGGGGCAGGTCCTCGCGCAGCACGGGGCGGAGCACGCCGCCGGGCTTGCCCTCGCGGATCACGGGCGCGGGGGCCTGCGCCGCGGCGGGAGCGATGGCAAGGGCCACGGTCAGGGTCACGAGGAGTCCGGAGATACGTGTGGCGCTGGACATGGCGGAGTCTCCCTGGGGGATGCGGTCGGAATCCCCCTCACCCTGCCCTCTCCCCCGGGACGGGGGAGAGGGCGGGAGGAGAATCGTCGCGGATCAGACGGTGACGGGCTTGTACACCGGCATGCGCCACTCGGGGAAGCGGCGGTCGACGCCGCGCACCACGTTCATGTACGCGGTGAGCAGGCGCTGGGTGATGGGGCCCACCCCGCCGTCGCCCAGGGGGAACCGATCCACCGACAGGATCGGGGTGATCTCGTAACCGCTGCCGCAGAAGAACGCCTCGTCCGCCACGTACAGCTCGGTGCGCGCGATGTCGCGCTCGACCACGTCCATGCCGAGCGCGGGCGCCACCGCGTCGATCAGGGTGGTGCGGGTGATCGACTCCAGGATGTCGCTCGTGATGGGCGGCGTCACGAGCTGCCCCCGGCGCACCATGAAGAAGGTCGCGCCCGAGCCCTCGGCGACCGTGCCCTGCTGGTTCAGGAAGATGGGCGCGTCGTAGCCGTCCGCCTTGGCCTGCAGCGTGGCGAGTCGGCCGTTCTGGTAGTTGGCGCCGCACTTGAGGCGAATCGGAATCGCGTTGTCGCTGGTGCGCTGCCACGAGGTGATGCAGCACTTGAGGCCGGTGCCGTCGGTGATGCGGGCGCGCCGTCGGGGATTGATGTAGAGCCCGGTCGGGCCGGTCGAGTCGAGCCCGGGCGCGGACACGTAGGCCACGAGGTGCATGTGCACGTCCTCGTGGATCTCGTTGCCGCGCAGGACCTCGCGCACCGCCTCGTAGATGTCCATGTCGCTGTAGGACACCGTGAAGCGCATCATCTTCATGGACTCGCGGAGGCGCGCGAAGTGCTCGGCGAGGCGGAAGCAGTAGAGCTCGCCGTCCGCCTCGTTCCAGTACGCCCGCAGGCCCTCGAACACGTTGGTCGCGTAGAACACGGCCGCGCTGTTCACGGGCAGGACGGCCTCGGCCTGGGGCACGAGCCGCCCGTTCATCCAGATCTTCAACTCTTTCGCCACGATGGGATCCTCCGTTGTCGGCGCCCCCGCGGTGCGGCGCCCGACCGCAGAGAGGATATCACTCTTGAGCGGCCAGGTGCGAGAGCAGCAGGTGGGTGGCCGCCCCGGGGGCCTCGTCGGTCACGAAGTGCCCAACGCCCGGCAGGACCTCGAAGCGGAACGGGCCGGTCACGAACTCGGCGGTGAACCGGGCCGCCGAGGGCCCGACGGTGGCGTCGCGGTCGCCCCAGACGTAGAGCGTCGGCACCGTGACCGGCCCCACCTCGACGTGGGTGAGGCTCCCGGCCGCGCGGTACCAGCCGAGCGCGGCCTCGAGCGCGGCCGGCTCGCCCAGGACCGACAGGTACTCGGCGATGGAGGCCTCCGGGACACCCTGGTCGGCGAGGCGGCTCCGGAGCCGCCGGGCCCCGTCCTCGAGCAGGCGTGGGCCGGTGGTCGGGTCGTGGAAGATCCGGTGGTGGCGGGAGCGGTGCTGCTGATCGTCCGCGTTCTCCTTGAACGCCCTCCGGAAGGCGGCCGGGTGGGGACGCGAGAGGACCGTGAGCGAGCGGAGCCGGGACGGGTGACGATGGGCGGTGACCCACGCCACGTGGCCGCCCCAGTCGTGCCCCACGAGGTGAAACGGCCGCGCGGCCGAGCCGGACGCATCGGCCAGGTCGAGGACGTCCTGGACCAGCCGGTCGATGCCGTAGGCGGCCAGGTCACGGGACGGATCCGGCCGGACACCCGGGGAGTAGCCGCGCTGGTCCGGGGCGACCGCGTGATACCCGGCCGCGCCCAGCGCGGGGACCTGGTGCCGCCAGGCGTGACGGCTCTGCGGGTAGCCGTGCAGGAGCAGGACCAGCTCGCCGCCGGCGGGGCCGGCGGTGTCCGCGGTGAAACGGCCCTGGGGCGTCGCGATCACGCGGCGAGCTCGGTCCAGACCGTGAACCCGGTCAGGGTGGTGCTGCCGAACGAGGTGGTGAGGGCCACGTCCACCGCGTCGCGGCCACGGCCCATCAGGACGCGACCGATGCGGGGCTGGTTGTGGCGGGCGTCGAGGGTGTACCAGGCGTCGCCCAGGTAGGCCTCGAGCCAGGCGGAGAAGTCCATCGGGTTCGGGTCGGGCGGCACCCCGATGTCGCCCAGGTAGCCGGTGGCGTAGCGGGCCGGGACGTTGAGCGCGCGCAGGAACGTGATGGTCAGGTGCTGGAAGTCGCGGCACACGCCCTGACGCTCGGTGAAGACGTCGAAGGCGGTCTTGGTGGGTCGCGAGAACTGGTAGCCGAAGGTCACGTTGTCGTGCACCCAGTCCACCACCGCCTGCACGCGCTCCCAGGTCTCGGGCGTCTTGCCGAAGAGATCCCACGCGATCGCCGACATGCGGTCGACCTCGCAGTAGCGGCTCGCGAGCAGGTACCGCCAGCACTCGGGGGGCAGCTCCGCCACCCTACGGAGCGGGAGCCCCTCGATGGTCGGCTCCGGGCGGCCCGGGTCCTCCACCACGTTGTCGTAGCGGAGCCGCAGCGCGCCGACCGGCGCCACGATGCGGGCGGCACGGTTGCCGAACCAGTCCACGAAGCTCTCGACCGGCCCGACCGGGTCGGCGTGGATGGCCTCCGGCTGCTCGAGCGCGCGGGCCACGTCCGGATGCACGTAGAGCATCAGCAGCATCGCGGTGGGCCGCGGGACATCGAAGGTGAGCTCGTGGCCGATGCGGATCCGCATGCCCGCACGGTATCCGGCCCGGGGGTGCCGGTCAATCGCATCGGCGGCGCTTCTGGTAACATGTTCGCCGATGCTCAGCGAGCGGGCAGGCTCACGCGCGGACGCCCCATGACCTACTGTGTCGGCATCTGGACCAAGGACGGCCTCGTCATGGCCTCCGACTCCCGGACCAACGCGGGCCACGACCAGGTCAACGTCTCGCGCAAGATGCACACGTTCGTGCAGCCGGGCGAGCGGGTGTTCATCCTGCTCAGCAGCGGGAGCCTCTCCTGCACCCAGTCGATCATCACGCTGCTCAAGCGCGACTTCGACCAGGGCAAGGGGCTCGCCCAGGCCCCGTCGCTCTACGACGCGGCCCGGGTGATCGGCGAGCAGGTGCGGCGCGTCTCCGACATGGACCGCGACGCGCTCGAGCGCGACGATTTCAAGTTCAACGTCAACCTGGTGCTGGGCGGGCAGGTGAGGGGGGAGTCGCCGGGCCTCTTCATCATCTATCCCCAGGGCAACCCGCTGCAGGCCAGCGAGGACTCGCCCTATCTGCAGATCGGCGAGACCAAGTACGGCCGGCCCATCCTGGACCGCGGCATCCGCTTCCACCGCACCACCCTGGAGGAGGCGGCCAAGTACGCGCTGCTGTCGCTCGACTCGACCATGCGCTCGAACGTGACGGTGGGCCCGCCGATCGACCTGCTCGCCTACGGGGTGGACGAGCTCGAGATCACCCGGCTCCGTCGCTTCCCCGCGAGCGACCCGGACCTGATCAAGATCGGCACCCGCTGGGAGCAGGCCCTCCGCCAGGCGGTGGGTCGGCTGCCCCAGATCCGCTTCCGGGCCCGGCGCCCCGCCGAGGCCTCGCAGATGCCACCCGCGGAGACGATCGAGCTCGTCGAGCCGGGCCCCGGCGAGCCCGCCGGCGCCGAGCTGCAGCCGCAGGCCAAGCCCCCATCATCCTGACCGACAAGGAGCGAGCGATGCGCATCTACTACGACATCCGCCTGAGCGACCGGAACATCACGAAGCGCGAGCTCACCGGCGAGGCGATCGTGAAGGCCGGCCGGTACCTCATCGCCAAGACCCTGCTCGAGCTGGGGGCGGCGACCGTCGACCCGCTCTCTCCGGCCAATCCGCTCATCTTCTCGGCCGGGCCCTTCGCGGGCACGAGCTTCTCGAACGCCAACCGGACCAGCGTGGGCTGCAAGAGCCCCCTCACCGGCGGCATCAAGGAGGCCAACGGCGGCGGCAGCTTCAGCTACGGGCTCGGCCAGCAGAAGATCGCCGGCTTCACCCTGCTCGGGGCCTCGCCGGACTGGGTGGTGATCCACTTCAAGAAGGACGGCACCGTCGAGTTCCACGACGCGAAGCCGTACCTGGGCAAGGGCAACTTCGAGGCCCAGAACATGCTGCACGCCAAGTACGGCAAGAAGGTCACGATCGCGCTGTGCGGGCCGGTCGGCGAGTACGAGGGCCTGATCGCGGGCATCTCGTTCAGCGACAAGGACGGCCGGCCCGCGCGGCTCTCCGCCCGCGGCGGCGTGGGCGCGGTGATGGGATCCAAGAAGGTCAAGGCCATCGTGGTCGACCTCGACAAGATCCCGCCGTTCTCCGATCCCAAGAAGGTGAACGCGGCCATCAAGGACTACGCCAAGATGCTGCAGGCCGACTCGATGGTGGCCAACTTCTACGCCAAGATCGGCACCATGGGCATGGCCGATCTGCAGAACACCCTGGGCGGTTTGCCGGTCCGCAACTTCAGCGCGGGCCAGCAGGTCGACGTCTCCAAGGGCGAGAAGTTCAAGATGGGCGGCGAGTACATCAGCCAGCTCAACGTCTCCCGGGGCGGCGAGCACACCCACGCCTGCATGCCCGGCTGCGTGATCCAGTGCAGCAACGTCTACGCGGACAAGGACGGCAAGGAGGTGGTCTCGCCCGTCGAGTACGAGACCCTCGGGCTGCTCGGCACCAACTGCGGGCTCAGCGATCCCGACGACCTCGCCCAGATGAACTACCTCGCCAACGACCTGGGGGTGGACACCATCGAGCTCGGGGCCATGATCGCGGTGCTGATGGAGGCCGGGCTCGGGGCCTTCGGCGACGTGCGGTTCATGGCCGACTGCATGGCCGAGATCCGGAAGGGCTCCGAGAAGGGCCGCATCTGGGCCCAGGGCACCGCGCGGGTCGGCGAGCACTACCAGGTCAAGCGGGTGCCGGTCATCAAGAAGCAGGCGATCAGCGCGTACGACCCCCGGGTGGTGGAGGCCACCGGCATCACCATGATGGCCACCGCGCAGGGCGCCGACCACACCGCGGGCAACCTGCCGCGGCTCAAGACACGCGAGATGGAGACCGCGGCCATCGTGGAGCAGAGCGTGGCCCACCAGGCGCGGGTGGCCGCCAACGACTCGCTCGGCCTCTGCATCTTCGGCATGAGCGTGACCAACCCCAACACCGAGTGGCTCGCCAACGCGATCAACGCGGCCCACGGCACCAGCCTCACCAAGGACTTCTTCGAGGCTCTGGGCCGGCAGGCGCTCAAGCTCGAGCACGAGTTCAACAAGCAGGCCGGCTTCACCGCCAAGGACGACGAGCTGCCCGCGTTCTTCTACGCGGAGGCGCTCCCCCCGACCAACCACGTGGCACGCTTCCACGCCGCCGACGTGCAGGGGATGTACGAGGGCCTGCCCGCCTGACCCGACGCGCCCTGGCTCTCCCGGCCCCGCCCGCCCCCGAGGGGGCGCGGCGGGGCTCTTGCGTTACCGGGACCTCTCCGCGCCTTGACAGCCGGCGGCGCCGGGCTTACGGTCTCGACCAGCGCGCCCGGAATCCGAGCCAGGAGGTCGGTGATAGCCCAGCCCATCCAGATCCACGGCATCGTTCCGCCGATGACCACTCCGTTCCGCCCGGACGACACCATCGACGAGGACGCGCTCCGGGCCGAGACCCGCTACCTGATCGAGGCCGCACGGGTGCACGGGCTCGCGGTCACCGGTAGCACCGGCGAGGGGCACGCCCTCACCACCGACGAGGTGTGCGGCATCACCGCCGCGGTGGTCGACGAGGCCCGGGGCCGAGTCCCGGTCATCACCGGCATCATCACCGACAGCACCGCGTCCGCGGTGGAGCGCGGGCTGGCGGTCCGCGATCTGGGCGTCGCCGCCCTGCAGGTGACGCCGGTGCACTACCTGTTCCGGCCGGACGACGACGCGATGGTCCGGCACTTCGACACCCTGGCGCGCCGGACCGGCCTGCCGATCATCATCTACAACGTGGTGCCGTGGACCTATCTCTCGCCGCAGCTCCTGGCCCGGATCATCGAGGCGGTGCCCGGGGTGATCGGGGTCAAGCAGAGCGCGGGGGACATGAAGCTCCTCGCCGATCTGCTGCTGCTGGTGGGCGATCGGGCCCGGATCATGAGCGCGGTGGACGCGCTCCTCTACCCGTCCTTCGCCCTGGGCGCCCACGGGGCGATCGCCGCGATCCTCACCGCGGTGCCCGTCCTCTGTGTGCAGCTCTGGGACGCGGTGCAGGCCGGCGACCACAAGCTGGCCCGGGCGCTCCACGAGAAGCTCCTGCCGATCTGGAACGCGATCGCCGGGGACAACCTGCCCGCCAACGTCAAGCACTGCCAGGCCCTCATGGGCCGGCCCTCCGGCCTGCCCCGCGCCCCGATGCCCGCCACCTCGGCATCGCAGGCGGACGCGATCCGGCGGGCCCTGCACGGAGCGGGGCTGCTGCGCTAGCCGAGACTCCATCTCGCCATCCAAGGATCAAGGAGGATCCACATCATGGCCGATCTCGACCGGAAGTCCATGACCCGTCGTACCTTCGTCAAGACCGCGGCCGCGGGCGCCGCCGCGGTGGGGGGCATCGAGGGCATCCTGGCCGCGCGCCGCGCGCCCGCCTTCGCGCAGGGGACCAAGCTGCACTGGGTCCGCTGGGTGGACTTCATCCCGGAGTCCGACGTCGAGCTGAAGCGGCAGATGCCGGAGGCGTCGAAGGCCCTCGGGGCCGAGGTGGTGCTCGAGACCATCAACGCCAACGATCTCCAGCCGCGCATCACCGCGGCCATCCAGTCCGGGGCGGGCGCCGACATCTTCATGTTCCAGTACAACTGGGCCCAGCTCTACGCCAACGCGGTGGTGGACGTGAGCGACGTGGCGGGCGAGCTCGCGAAGGCCGAGAGCGGCTTCTACGACATCTACCCGCCCGCGGACGTGGTGGGCGGCAAGTGGATGGCCCTGCCCCACTCGATCGTGGGCAACGCGGTGTCGTACCGGAAGTCGTGGCTCAAGGAGGCCGGGGCCAGCCAGTATCCCAAGACGTGGGAGGAGGCCCACAAGCTCTTCACCACGCTCAAGAAGAAGGGCAAGCCCTACGGCCAGACCCTCGGCCACACCTTCGGCGACGCCCCCACCTTCACGTACTGCATGCTGTGGGCCTTCGGCGGCATGGAGACCGACAAGACCGGCAAGAAGGTCGTGATCAACGACAAGGGCGCGGTGGAGTCGGTGAAGTTCATGCAGAGCTTCTGGAAGGACTGCTGCGACGAGGGCGGCCTCGCCTGGGACGACACCAACAACAACCGGGC
>DATFAJ010000738.1:0-4389 GCA_035254745.1 Candidatus Methylomirabilota bacterium
GCTGGCCGCCCAGGCCGCGGTCGCACTCGAGAAGGCGCGCCTGTACGGCGAGATCCAGCAGCGCCTCCAGCAGACCGAGACGCTCCTAGCGGTCAGCCAGGCGATCGGCTCTGCTCCCGACCTCACCGAGGCCATCCGCCGGACGACCCGGGAGATGGTGCGTATCCTGGGCGCGGACGCGGGCGTCGCTTGGTGCGTGACGCGCGGCGGCGACCGCTTCATCCCCCTGGCCGGCTACCACGTGCCGCGGGACCTGCGGGAGCCGCTCTCCGGCCTGCCCCTGGCGCCCGACGATCCGCTCATCGACCTGGTCAAGCGCCTCCGGACCGCGCTGCAGTCGAGCAACAGCAAGACCGACCCGCGCTTCAACCAGCCGGCGCTCAACCTGATGCCCCACACCTCGCTCCTGGTGCAGCCGGTCCAGGTCAGCGACGAGCTGCTCGGCATCTTCGCGATCGCCTGGGTCCGCGAGGCCCACGCCTTCACGATGGACGACCTGCGGCTGGCCGACGGCATCGCCAAGCAGGCCGCGGTGGCCATCGAGCTGCACCGCACGCAGCGACACATCATCGAGCAGGAGCGGCTGAACGCGGTGGGCAAGATGGCGAGCGGCCTCGCCCACGACTTCAACAACGCGCTGGTGCCCATCTCCGGTTACGCCGAGATGCTGCTCGAGCACCAGGAGATCCTCCAGGACGCCGCCAAGGCGACCAAGTACCTGAAGCTGATCATGACCGGCGTGGAGGACGCGGCCAGCGTGGTGAGCCGCCTGCGGGAGTTCTACCGCAAGCGCGAGGAGGGCGAGACCTACCGCCCGCTCTCCCTCAACCAGATGGTCGAGCAGGCGGTGGCCCTCACCCGTCCCCGGTGGCGCGACGAGGCCCTCGGCAGCGGCCGGACGATCCTGGTCGAGGCCGACATGCGGCCGATCCCCAAGATCCTGGGCAGCGAGTCCGAGCTGCGCGAGCTCCTGACCAACCTCATCTTCAACGCGGTCGACGCGATGCCGGAGGGCGGCACCATCCACATCCGGACCGGCATGCGCGAGGCGCCCGGTGAGGAGCCGCGCACCGCCCCGCCGGTGCCGCAGGTCTTCCTCGAGGTCAGCGACACCGGCACCGGGATGACCGAGGAGGTCCGCCGCCGCTGCCTGGAGCCGTTCTTCTCCACCAAGGGCGAGCGCGGCACCGGTCTCGGCCTCCCGATGGTGTTCGGCATCGTCAAGCGCCATCGGGGCACGATGGACATCGAGAGCACGGTCGGCAAGGGCACGACCTTCATCGTCCTCCTGCCCGCCGACGCCAGTCAGGCGCGGGAGGTGCAGCAGCGCACGCAGGCGCCCAGCGGCCCGCTCCACGTGCTGGTCGTCGACGACGAGCCCATCGCCCGCGACGTCCTGACCGAGTACCTCACCGGGGACGGGCACACCGTGCAGACCGCGGTCAACGGGCGCGACGGCTTCGAGAAGTTCAAGGCGGGGGCGGGCCAGTTCTCGGTGGTCATCACCGACCGGGCCATGCCCGAGGTCGGCGGCGACCAGCTTGCGGCCATGGTCAAGGAGGCCTCCCCCGCCACCCCGGTGGTCCTCCTCACCGGCTTCGGTGACCTGATGAACGCAGCGGGCGAGAAGCCGGAGGGCGTGGATCTGGTGGTGAAGAAGCCGATCCGGCTGGGCACGCTCCGCGAGGTCCTGGTCAAGATGACCGACCCACGGGCCGCCACCGTCCCGACCGCCCGCTGAGCGGGGGGTCCCCGCGCGTCAGCGCTCCGCCTTCTCCCCCACCATCGACTCCGGGCGAACCTCCCGGTCGAACTCCTCGGCGGTCAGGTATCCGAGCTTCACCGCGGCTTCCTTGAGGGTGAGCCCCTCGGCGTGCGCGGTCTTGGCGATCTTGGCCGCCCGGTCGTAACCCAGGCGCGGGGCCAGCGCGGTCACCAGCATCAGCGAGCGCTCGACCAGGTCCCGGATCCGCTCGCGATCGGGCTCGATGCCGTGCGCGCAGTGGGTGTCGAACGACGCGCACGCGTCCGCCAGCAGCCGCACCGAGTTCAGCACGTTGTGCACGATCAGCGGCTTGTAGACGTTCAGCTCGAAGTTGCCCGAGGCACCCCCGACGCCCACCGCGACGTCGTTGCCCATGACCTGGGCGCAGACCATGGTGAGCGCCTCGCACTGGGTCGGGTTCACCTTGCCCGGCATGATCGAGCTCCCCGGCTCGTTCTCGGGGATGCGCAGCTCGCCGATCCCGCAGCGGGGCCCGGAGGCGAGCCACCGCACGTCGTTGGCGATCTTGGTGAGGGCCGCGGCGAGGGCCCGCAGCGCGCCGTGCACGCCCACCAGCGCGTCGTGGGCGGCGAGCGCCTCGAACTTGTTGGGCGCCGACACGAAGGGGTGCCCGGTCAGGTCCGCGATCACTCGGGCCGCGCGCTCGCCGAATCCGGGCGGGGCGTTGAGCCCGGTTCCGACCGCGGTGCCCCCGAGCGCCAGCTCGTGGAGCCCGGGCATCCCCGCGCGGATGTAGCCGAGGGCGCGGTCGAGCTGGCTCACCCAGCCGGAGATCTCCTGCCCGAGCGTGAGCGGCACCGCGTCTTGAAGATGGGTACGCCCGATCTTGACCACGTCCGCGAAGGCCCGCGACTTGGCCCGGAGGGTGTCGCGCAGCCGGGTCACCGCGGGGACGAGCCGCCCCTCGATCTGCTCCACCACCGCGATGTGCATGGCGGTGGGGAAGGTGTCGTTGGAGGACTGGCTGCGATTGACGTCGTCGTTGGGGTGCACGGGCTGCTGCGAGCCGAGCCGGCCGCCCAGGAGCTCGATGGCCCGGTTGGCGATCACCTCGTTGGCGTTCATGTTGGTCTGGGTGCCACTGCCGGTCTGCCAGACCGAGAGCGGGAAGTGCTCGTCGAGGCGGCCCGCGATCACCTCGTCGGCCGCCTGGACGATCGCCCGGGCCTTGTCCTCGGGGAGGAGGCCGAGCTCGCGGTTGACCAGCGCGCAGGCCTTCTTGAGGACGCCGAGCGCGCGGATGATCTCGCGCGGAAACCGGTCGCTCCCGATGCGGAAGTGCTCGAGCGATCGCTGGGTCTGGGCGCCCCAGTAGCGGTCGGCCGGCACCTCGATCGTGCCCATCGTGTCCTTCTCGGTCCGCGTCGTCGCCATCGGTCGCCTCCTCGGGGTGGTTGAGCGCGTGCTCGCCATCGCATAGTATCGGGCGCGAGGAGACCACACAAATGGACTGCTGCGCTCACGAGGGCCCCGCCGCGGGCGACGCGCGCTTCGATCTCCGGCGGGTGGCCGACGGCGTGCACGTCGCAGTGGCCGCCCCGGCCTACAAGGTCAACTCCAACACCGCCATCATCGAGAGCGACGACGGGGTGGTGATCGTCGACACCCATTCCAAGCCGTCGGCCGCCCGCGTGATCGTGGACCGGCTGCGGGAGATCACCACCAAGCCGGTGCGCTTCGTGGTCAACACCCACTTCCACTGGGATCACTGGCACGGCAACGAGGTCTACCCGGCCGCCTACCCCGGCGCCGAGATCATCACCAACCAGCTCACCCGCGAGGCGATGGTGCGCAAGGGCCTCAAGCGCATCCAGGACCACGTGCGGCAGGTGCCCGGGGAGGTGGCCCGGCTCCGCGCCGAGCTGGCCGCGGCCGCCACCCCGGAGCAGCGGGCCAAGCTCCAGGCCGATCTCCGCCTCGCCGAGTCGTACCTGGCCGAGGTGCGGGCGCTCAGGCCCGCGCTGCCCACGATGGCGTTCGAGCGGACCATGAAGCTCTACCGCCGCGACCGCGAGATCCACCTGCTCTACCTGGGGCGCGCCCATACCGAGGGCGACGTCTTCGTCTACCTGCCCAAGGAGCGCACCGTGATCACCGGTGACGCGGTGATCGGCTGGACCCCGTACATGGGCGACGGCTACCCGGAGGACTGGGTCACCACCATCGACCGGCTGGCCGAGCTCGACTTCGACACCATCGTCATGGGTCACGGCAACCCGGCGGGCCGGGACTGGCTGCGCACCTTCCGGGGCTACATCCACGACATGGTGGAGACGGTGCGTGAGGAGGTCGCGACCGGCGCGAGCCTGGACGAGGTCAAGCAGCGGGTGCCCGCGCGCCTGGCCCCGACCTACGAGAAGGCGTTTGCGACCTACGAGCACTATCGCCCCTGGCGCACCGGGCTCCTCGCCAACATCGAGCGAACCTACGCGATGGTGAGCTGAGTCGCGTGGCGGAGCCCGACCTCTTCAACCCCCTCTCGCCGGCCTTCCACGCCGACCCCTACCCGTTCTACCGGCACCTGCGCGAGACCGACCCCGTCCACCTGAGCGCGCTCGGCCTCTGGATCCTCACCCGGTACGAGGACTGCGTCACGTCGCTGC
>DATFAJ010000739.1:0-2243 GCA_035254745.1 Candidatus Methylomirabilota bacterium
CAGGAGCGCCAGGGGCCAGGGCTTGAGTAGGTTGAGCCCGATGCCAAGGAGCAGCAGACCCAGCGAGAGGGCTATCCGCCCGGCGTCAGGCCGGAAGTAACCCAGCGCCCGGAGCAACTGGCGGAGACGCCCGACGGAGGAGGTGAGGTCGCGCGTTCCCCCGGTGGGGTCCATAAGGCAATTCCTCCGCAACAGCAAGCCACGTGCCAGCCGGTCGAGGCAATACCGTACCACCAACGCCTCGGAACTTACCGACTTCTCGAGACCTGGGTCGGTCGTCGGGGTGGCGGACATGGTCGTCGCGTAATTCCTACACGGACGACCGTGTAGGGTTGGCCGCCGCCGAGGCGCGAGGTTCTGGTGCGCGACTAGCAGCGACCCACGCCGGGCCACCTTCTCCCTGAGGCCCCGCTTCCACGCGGCGCAGCCAAGACCGGGGAGCGGCCGCCGGCCTTGTAGCCGCGGGGAGACCCCCACGCGCACAACACAGCGGCGCTAGGAGCGCCGCCGGGTGGTCGCATGTTGGCGACGACCGGACCGGACGCGAGAAGGATTGCCTGGACGGGTTCTGCTGCCCGGCGGAATGCCGGGGTCAGCGCGACCTTTGTCGCCGCCGCCGGGGCGCCCCCCACCCGAAACCGCTGCTTGAGCCGCTGAAGCTGCCGGGGCGTCACCCCATGACGTTCTTATGTAGCAGGGGTCGGAAGGGCCGGAAGCGGGCTTGACTCGGTCGACCGCCGAGACTAAGCTCTCGCCACCGATCGACCGGTTCGGCCCGGTTCGCTCGACCCGGGCAGGAGGGTGTGCCATGGCGGTTCTGACGATCTCCCAGGAAATGGGCAGCGGCGGCGCCGAGATCGGCATGGCGGTGGCGAAGCGCCTCGGCTACACCTACGTCGATCAGGAGGAGCTGCTCGGACGGGCCAAGCGCTACGGGCTGGCGGAAGATCGTCTCGCCCGTCTCGCCGAGGACCGGCCGTCCTGGGTGGAGCGGTTCGACGCCGAGACCCGCCGGTGCATCCTGGCCCTGCAGGTGGTCCTGTACGAGTTCGCGCAGGACGACAACGTGGTCCTGATGGGCGGCGGGGGCCAGTGGCTGCTCCGCGGCGTGCCCCACGTGCTCCGGACCCGGATCGTGGCGCCCTTCCCGGTGCGCGTGACGCGGCTGACCGCGACCCTGTCCGCCCAGGGCAAGGAGCGCGTCACGCCCAAGACGGTGGCGCAGTTCATCCGCCGAGACGATATTCAGAAGGCGGCGCGGATGCGCTATCTCTTCGACGCCGAGGTCAAGGACCCGAGCCTCTACGACCTCCTGATCAACACCGCGGTGCTCTCCCGCGAGGCGGCCGTCGGTCTCCTCGCGGACGCGGCGCGGCGACCCGAGCTCGCCACCACGGACGCGGCCCGCGAGCTGGTGGCCGATCGAGTGGTCGCCTCCCAGGTCGAGGTCGCGCTCGCCGGCCACCCGGAGATGCGGCGCCACCGGATCGACGTGGAGTGCGTGAGGGGCGAGGTGACGCTCGAGCTGCCCGCGGGGGCCGAGCCCAGCGTCGCGCTCGCGGTGGCCCGCGGCGCCGCGGGAACTCAGAACGTCAAGCTGAGGATCGCCGAGATCCCGGTGGTGACCCCGTTCCCCGGCTGAGCCGCCCCGGTCCACCGCCTCTTCCGGGCCCGTCGGTCCGCCCGACGTAGCTCCGGCCGTCTCCCCGACCTCCGCACGTCTGACCCTCGGAGCCCGTCGCAACCTCGGCTGTTCGTCGGCGCCACCGTGCCCAGATCTTCGAGGTGGGAACGTGCACGCCGAGCGGAGGGTGAGATGACGTGGACGCGCGGGTTCCCGCTGGCGGTGGCGCTGCTGGCGGGCTGCACGACCGCGGCTCCCCGACCGGCCCTCCCGGAGCGGCTCGTGCCGACGGCGTGTGAGCGGAGCGCTCTCATGACCGGACAGGCGCCCGACGTCACGAGTCCCGCGGCGGCGGCCGAGAATCTGCGATGGGGCGCGCTCGCGCCCGAGTCGTGTCCGGAGCCCGGGCGCCTGGACATGGGCCCGCCCGGGGCCCGGCGCTGAACCGTCGCTTCCCCCTTCACGGCTGCAGACTTTGCGTGTAAGCACGCGGAAAATGGCCGCCGTCTGCCTGGGTAAGAGCCCGCGATCACGGGCTCGGACTCATACATCGATTCGAGCCGAAAGGAGACGGAACGATGAACAGGCTGACGAGCTGGACGATGATCGCCACGTGCGC
>DATFAJ010000740.1:0-3836 GCA_035254745.1 Candidatus Methylomirabilota bacterium
AGGTCCTCGCGCGGGCGCACGCGCATCTGCTCGTCGGTGAGTCCGGCGAAGGTCCGCTCGGCCGCCGACATCTTGTTGCCGCCGACCCCGGCCATGTGCATCGCGGAATGCTGCTCCAGGAACAGGTCGCGGGTATCCATGTGGTGTCCTCTCTCGGCCCTAGGCGGGCGCGCGCAGGGCGTTGCCGACGATCGCCTGCGCCTCGCCGACGATGGCTTCCAGGTGGGCCTGATCCCGGAAGCTCTCCGCGTAGATCTTGTAGATGTCCTCGGTGCCGGACGGCCGGGCCGCGAACCAGCCGCTCGCGGCGACCACCTTGAGTCCTCCGATCGGCGCGCCGTTGCCGGGGGCGCGCGTGAGCTTGCCGACGATCGGCTCGCCGGCCAGCCGCGACTCCTTCACCGATTCCGGCGAGAGCTTCCCGAGCCGGGCCTTCTCGGCGGGAGTGGCCGGCGCGTCGATGCGCGTGTACCACGGCGCGCCGAGCCGGGCGGTGAGACCCTGGTAGTGCTCGCCGGGATCGCGGCCAGTGCGCGCGGTGATCTCGGCGGCCAGCAGGTTCAGGATCAGGCCGTCCTTGTCGGTGGTCCACACGCGCCCGTCGTGGCGCAGGAAGGTCGCCCCCGCGCTCTCCTCGCCCCCGAAGCAGAGCGAGCCGTCGAGCAGGCCCGGCACGAACCACTTGAGCCCGACCGGCGCCTCGAAGAGCCGGCGCCCGCGCGCGGCGATCACCCGGTCGATCAGGGCGCTGGAGACGAGGGTCTTGCCCACCGCGGCGCCGGACGACCACTGCGGGCGATGGGTCAGCAGGTAGTCGACCGCGACGGCGAGGTAGTGGTTGGGGTTCATGAGGCCGGCCGCGGGCGTGACGATGCCGTGCCGGTCCGCGTCCGGATCGTTGCCGAAGGCCAGGCGATACTGCTCCCGCAGACCGACGAGCCGCGCCATCGCGTAGGGGCTCGAGCAGTCCATGCGGATCTTGCCGTCGTGATCCACCGTCATGAACGCGAAGGTGGGGTCGACGACCGGGTTCACCACCGTGATGTCGAGGCCGTAGAGCGCGTTGATCGGCTCCCAGTAGGGGCGGGACGCGCCACCCAGCGGGTCCACCGCGATCCGCAGCCCGGCCGCCCGCACCGCGTCGAGGTCCACCACGCTCCGGAGGTCGCGCACGTAGGGCATCACGAGGTCTTCCGCGTGGGTGGTCGGCGCCTTGGCCGCGGTCTCGAAGGGCACCCGCCTCACCCCCGCGAGCCCCTCGCGCAGGAGCTGGTTGGCCCGGCGCTCCACCCAGCCGGTCACGTCGGTGTCGGCCGGCCCGCCGCTGGGCGGGTTGTACTTGAACCCGCCGTCCTCCGGCGGATTGTGCGAGGGCGTGACCACGATGCCGTCGGCCCGGTGCGCGGCGCGGCCGTGGTTGTAGACCAGGATCGCGTGGGAGATCACCGGCGTCGGGGTCACGCCGTCGTCGCGCTGGACGATGGTCTCGACCGCGTTGGCGGCCAGCACCTCGAGTGCGGTCCGCTCCGCCGGGCGCGACACCGCGTGGGTGTCCTTGCCCATGTAGAGCGGCCCGTCGATCCCCTGCCCGCGCCGGTAGTCGCAGATCGCCTGGGTGATGGCCAGGATGTGCGCCTCGGTGAACGAGCCGCGTAGCGGCGAGCCGCGGTGGCCGCTGGTGCCGAAGGCGACGAGCTGGGTCGCGTCGTCGACGTCGGGCCGGCGCGCGTAGTACTCGCGCTCGAGCCGGGCCGGGTCCACGAGCATGGCGGGGGGCGCGGGGTGGCCGGCGAGCGGGGAGATCGCCATGGGCGTCAGTCCTTTCCGGGCTCGGCGGCCACGGTCCGCAGCCGCACGTCGCGGCGGGGCACCGGCAGCTCGATCCGGGCCTCGTTGAGCCCGCGGTAGACCGCGTCGGCGAGCTGGCCCTGGATTGCCTCCGCGTCGCCGAAGCGATCGGTCCACGCGCGCAGCTCGAAGTCGAGCGAGTTCTCCCCGAAGCCCATGAACACCGCGGCGGGCGCGGGATCGGCGATGACCTGGGGGTGCCGGGTCGCGATCGCGGTCAAGAGCTCGCTCACCCGCTGGGGCACCGCGCCGTAGGCCACCCGCACCGGCAGGACGATCCGCCGGCGCAGGTCCGAGTACGTCCAGTTGGTGACCGCCTGCGCGATCAGCACCGAGTTGGGCACGAACACCTCCGCGCCGTCGGCGGTGCGCACGAGCGTCGCGCGCGCGCCGATGTGGCGCACCTCACCCCCGATCCCCGCGATCTGCACCACGTCGCCCAGGTGAATGGGCCGCTCGAAGAGCAGGATGAGCCCGGAAGCGAAGTTGTTGACCAGGTTCTGCAGCCCGAGCCCGGCCCCGACCCCGAAGGCGCTGGCCAGGATCGTGAGCTTGGTGAGATCCACCCCCAGCGCGGCCAGCGCCAGCGTGAAGCCGCCGAGGATCATCGCGTACTGGACCACCACCGACAGCGCGAGGGGGATGCCGCGGGCCATGCGCACCCGCGGAAACACGTCCTCGGCCAGCAGGAGACGGAGCGCGCCCGCGGCCACGAAGGAGAGCCAGATCGTGAGCGCGAACACCACCACGTCGCCGAGCGAGATCCGGATCGCGCCCCAGCCCCACTGGGCGGCCAGCGCGGCGCGGGTCGCGGTCACCGCCGGGGAGAGGAGCGTGAGCGCGTCGAGCGTCGCCGCGATCCACGCGAGCACGCCCGCCCAGCGCAGCACCCGGACGGTGCGCCGCTCGATCGCGGCGCGGTGCTGCTGGACCGAGGCGAGCAGCGCGAAGACGCGGCTCCGGAGCAGCACCCCGGCCAGGCCCCGGGTCACCTGCACCGCGGCCAGGATGGCCAGGCCGGCGTAGCTGCTGCCGAGCGCGCCGACCCCGATGAGCCGGCCGAGCTCGACGTATCCGGCCCCGCCGAGCGCGAAGGCGCCCGAGAACGCGGCCAGGAGCAGTCGCCCCACGAGGCGGCGGGCCGCCGCCTCCATCACGTCGGCGTCGGAGGCGGGCGCGGGCCCGCGCGCCGCGCTCAGCACCCGGATCATCACGAGGCTCGCGACGGCCATCTCGGCGAGGAACAGCATGTGCTCGAAGAGGGGCGCGGTCGAGAGCACGGAGCGGATCCCGTCCACGAGGAACAGCGCCCCGAAGACGTAGAGCGCCGCGGCCAGTGCGCGGTCGAGCGAGGGCCGGATGAGGCGCAGCACCGGCACGATCGCCACCAGCGAGACCACCCGGACCAGCAACGGCGTGGCCGCGGGATACATCCAGGGGGCCACGAAGCAGGACAGCACGAGGGCCGAGGAGATCGGGCGACTCCAGACCTCGGCCGCCGACGCCGCGCTCGGATCGTCCGCGACCCACCGGCGCGCCGCGCGGCGGCCGCGCCACAGCATCGCGACCAGGATCAGGAAGAAGAGGACGTGCAGCGGGATCCGGGTGGCGTGCTCCCGGGCCACCTCGGCGATCACCGCCTGCTCGGCCGCGACCACGTCGCGCCCCGCCGCGGGCGCCTGGCTCAGCGCGCCCTTCCAGAGCACCGCGCTCCAGAGCGACGGCCCGTCCCGCTCGCCGAGCCGCCGGACCCGGTCCGCCTTCACCTGCGTCACCCGCGCGAGGCCCTCGTCGCACCGTCGCTGCAGCAGCGCGAGCCGGTACTGGGTGGCGAGGAGGGCGGACAGACGCGCCTCCACACGGGTCCGGGCCGCGTTGAGGTCGCCCAGGACCCCGTCGATCTGCTCCAGGACCACCCTGGGCGCGCCGGCGCTCGCGGCCGCCTCGCGCGAGCGCAGCCAGCTCTCGCGCAGGCCCGCGATCCGGGT
>DATFAJ010000741.1:0-4168 GCA_035254745.1 Candidatus Methylomirabilota bacterium
CGCGATGAACAGGAGCAGCCAGGCCGCGATCAGGCCGGGGCGCAGGAGCGGCATGGTGACGGTGCGCATGCGGTAGCCCCACGACGCCCCGCACATCTGGGCCGACTCCTCGAGCGAGCGGTCGATCTGCAGCATCACGCCCGCGATGGTCCGGAGGCCCAGGGGCAGGAACACGGTGAGGTAGGCGATGAGGAGCAGCCAGAGCGTACCGTAGATCGGGATCGGGAAGATCAGCCAGGCCCACAGCATGCCGAAGGCGAACACGAGCCGGGGCACCGCCTGGGGGAACATCAGCACGTACTCGATCACGCCCACCCCGGGCAGTCGCGACCGGTAGATCATCCACGCGAGAAAGCCCATCAGGACCACGCCGATGCTCGCGGTGGCGAGGCCCAGGAGCAGGCTGTCCCACAGCGCGGTGCGGACCGCGTCGAGGGAGAGCGCGGTCTCGTAGTTGGCGAGGGTGAAGTTGCCCGCGCGCGGGAACGCGGTGGCGAGCCGCTGGACCGACGCGTAGAGGAGCGTGACCACCGGTAGCACCACCGCGACGGCCAGGTAGGCGACGCACACCCCGAGGAGCGGCCAGCGCAGGCCGGCCACGTCCATCGCGCGGGCCCGGAACGCCTTGCCGGTGATGGTCGCGTAGCTGCCCGCGCGGACGACGCGCCGATAGACGTACACCATCGCGAACATGACCCCGAAGAGGGAGACGCCCATCGCGGCCGCCCGCGGGAACTGGGGCGGATACTGGGAGACGAGCTGGTACATCGCGGTCGTCACCACGTAGAAGCGGCTCGGCAGCCCGAGCACGAGGGCGGCCGAGAACGAGCCCAGCATCTCCGCGAACACGAAGATGGCCGCGCCCAGCACGCCGGGCAGCACGAGGGGCAGCGTGATGCGCAGCATCGTGCGGAGCCGGCCCGCCCCCAGCACCTGCGAGGCCTCCTCGAGAGCCGGATCCATCGACTTCATCACCGCGCCGATCATCACGAAGGCCACCGAGCCCTCGAAGAGGGCCATCACCCAGGCGATGCCGTAGGGCGTGGTCACGTCGATGAGGTGGTCCTGGCCGCCCGCGGCCCGCCAGACCTGGTTCAGGAACCCGCCGCTGGGCGAGCCGATGAGGCTCCAGGCCAGCGCGCCCATGAGCGGGGTCACGTAGTAGGGCAGGGCCATGAGCTGCTCGAGCGCGCCGCGGCCGGGCACG
Source organism: Candidatus Methylomirabilota bacterium (assembly GCA_035254745.1). Classification (GTDB taxonomy): domain Bacteria; phylum Methylomirabilota; class Methylomirabilia; order Rokubacteriales; family CSP1-6; genus CAMLFJ01. Next base: position 1,208 of record DATFAJ010000741.1, read on the forward strand.
TTGGTGCGCGAGAGGATCCAGCCCATCACGAAGCCCACCACGACCGCCATCACCGTCGCGGCGACCGCGACGGTCACGGTGTTGGCGAAGATGTGGCCGTAGCGCGGCAGGTCCGCGAAGTTGTCGAGCCCGTAGGCCTCGGGCGGGCGGGCCTGCGGATCGCCCACGCTCAGCGAGGCCTGGATGAGGTACGCGATCGGGTAGAGGACGAGGATCGCGGCCGCGCCGCCCACCAGCACGCTGACGAGCCGCGGGCCCGGCCGAAAGCGCCGGGCCCGCGCGAGATCCGCCACCGGGTCGTCCCGGCCTCAGAGCCCCATCATCGCGTTCCACTCCTTGACGAAGGCGCCGTGACTGGCCTGGAAGTCGGCCCAGTCGGAGGGGAAGAGGAGCTTGAAGTCGGTGAGCTTCTTGCCGGTCGCCATCGGCGGCGCGTCGCTGCGGACCGACCCGTAGAGCAGGATGGTCTGGGTCTGGTACACCGACTGGCCGCGGTTCGAGATCGCCCAGTCCACGAAGAGCTTGGCCGCCTCCGGATGCGGCGCGCGGTTGACCACGCCGATCAGGGCCGGGGTCGCGGGCAGGCCGTCGCCCGGGGCCACGAAGTCGATCTCCGCGCCTTTCTCCTTGAACAGGGTGTAGCCCGCGTACTCGGCGAGCGCGCACACCCGGTCGTCGCCCTTGGCGAGCCGGTCGAAGAGCTGGGCGCGCGAGTCGAAGCCCTTGGGCCGCTGCTTGGCGAACTCCGGCCAGAAGTCGGCGCCGTAGAGCTTGCGGAGCATGTACCACTGCATGTGCTGCATGCCCGAGGTCGAGAGCTTGGCGCTGATGCCGTCCTTGTAGGCCGGGCTCAGGATGTCCTTCCACGTCTTCGGCGCCTGCTCCGGCTTCACCTTGCCGCGGTTGTAGGCGATGCCCGCGAAGGTGACCCCGGCCCACGTGAAGTACCCGCCCGGCGTGCTCTGGTAGGCGGGCTTGAAGGCCGCGTGCTCCGGGGAGACGTACTGCTCGTAGCCGCCCTTCTTCTGGAAGTCGATGGCGGGGGAGATGTCGGAGAGCTGCAGCACGTCGACGCCGAAGCGGTTGGCCGAGCGCTCCGCGGTGATCTTGGCGTAGAGGGCCCCGGTCTGGGCGCGCACGTAGTTGGTCTTGATCTTGGGGAAGTCCTTGCGGAAGCCCTCCAGGAGGGCCGCGATGCCGGCCTCGCCGTCGTGGCCGTAGTAGACGACCTCGCCTTCCTGCTCCGCCTTCGCGACGTCCGCGCCGGTGTGGAAGTCGAGCACCTTGGTGTTCTTGGCGGGGCTCTGCGCGGCGGCGGGACGGATCGCGCCCAGGATGGGCGCGGCGGCCAGCAGCGCGCCCGCCTTCAGGATCTGACGGCGACCGACGCCATGGGGCTCGTGATCGGACATGGGGGCTCGTCCTCCTCGACGGGGATTGGGCGGGAGCGGTCGTGCTCCCGCGGAATTGCCGGTAGCATATGCCAGATCGCGCCCGCCGCCGCCGGGATTTTGGCGGCCGCGCGGTCCTACAGGTACCAGCGCCGGAAGATCTCGAAGACGTTCAGGTCGCCGCCGCGCCAGTAGTGGTTGGCGGGGAGCGAGAAGGTCCGGCGCCGCCCGTCGTAGTGCAGGTGGGCCGGGCGCTCGGGGACGTTCGGATCGTAGGCCTGGAACACCGCGCCCTCGTCGGTGCGCGCGCCGTCGAAGATCACCATGCCGTGGTTGATCGCGAGGGAGGGGAACCGCAGCAGGTGGACGATCGGCGCGGTGCCGTGCCGGACCGCCTCCAGCAGCTCCCGGGCGGTGCGGTGCTGGTGCCGTCGCGAGGCCGGCACCACCACGTGCCAGTGGCTGCGCAGGAAGTAGGAGCGCCAGGCCCCGCCGCAGGTCCGCTTGAGCAGCTCCGGCCGGGCCGCGCTCAGGTCGCGCAGTCCCGCGAAGCCCGGGATCACCACCTTGTCGTCCGTCCCGGACGGCCGGCGCGGGCTCCGGGCCAGGACCGCTCGCACGAGCCGTTCGCAGGCGTCGTCGCCCGGCCGCGGAGCGGTCGGGTCGAACCGCGCGTGGTAGAGGAACTGGCGCGCGGCGCGGACCAGCACGAAGCAGCGTAGCGCGTACTCGGGCGGCGGGACGCGCCGCCTGGCCGCGGTGGCCCCGGTCGCGGCGTCGAAGTGGTACTCCCAGACGAGCTCGTTGGGGAACGCGAAGGCATCGCGCTCGAACTCGAAGCGCCGGCGCACCGCGAGCATGACGGGCCCTAGCGTACACCCGATTACCTCTCGCGTAATTGCGGGCATGACGCCGCCGTCCGAGGATGGCTCTCGAAAGGAGACCCATCATGAGCAACGGAACGGTGAACGAGCTTCGGAAGAAGAGCGAGGCGGCCGGGGAGCGGATCGGGCGGCAGCTCGCGGGCATGGAGGCCCATCTCGAGCGCACCCACGCCCCCGGGCAGTGGACGACCCGCCAGGTGCTGTGCCACCTCCTCTTCGAGCCCGGCTTCCGGCCGGTCGGGCTGCTCGAGCGCTTCGCCTCGACCGAGCTGCCGCTGGTCGAGATCACGCCCGGGGTGGCCACCGTGACCCCGGAGCGCGGCCGCATGACGCTGGCCGAGCTGATCGCGGCGCTCGACACGCAGCGGCGCGAGGTCTTCGCGTACCTCGAGACGCTCGAGGAGGCGGATCTCCGTCGCAAGGCGCGTATCCCGCTGTTCGCGCCGATCGTCGGCACCGACGAGATCACGCTGCCGATCTTCGTCGGCGCCATGTTCGACCGCCACTGGAACGGCCACGCCGACCAGCTGGCCCAGATCCGGCACGCGGTGGGCCTTCCCGAGACGCAGTAGACTGACCGCCGTGCCCGCGGGACGCCCCTACGCCTACGACGTCGACACCGCGGTGGAGGCCGTCGCGGACCGACCCGGCGAGACCGGGCGGTTCGCGGCGGTCATCACCGACCG
>DATFAJ010000742.1:0-5459 GCA_035254745.1 Candidatus Methylomirabilota bacterium
CGCCATGAGCCCGATCAAGGTGACCGTCAGCGCGGGAGGGGCCGGGACCAGGAAGTGCTGGTGGAGGACGGTCTCCACCGCGTTGCCGAGGATCTCCACGCCCCACATGCGGGTGTCGCCGGTGGTGGGCGTGGCGTGCTCGTCCACCCCGCGGATGGTGGGGCCGAGCAGCACGATGCGGTCCCGGATCAGGGCGGGGTCGAAGCGGCCCTCGAGCACGTCCACGAACGAGACGATCGGGAACGAGCCGCCCCCGAGCGGCTCCGACGGCGGGCCGAGGAAGTCGATCAGCATGGTGTCGTGCTCGGCCACCGGGATCGCGCGCCCGGCCGCGTGCACGTGCCCGGCGGCCGCCGGGCCGTCCAGCACCGTGGGGCGCCGCGTGAAGTGGGCCACGATGGTCAGCGGCAGGCTCGGCACCTCCTCGCCGCCCGCGCGCAGCAGGAGCGGCAGGCTCCGCACCACGCTGTCCTGGCCGGTGGTGATGTTGGCGAGGCCCTCGTCGCGGGCGCCGCGGCGCACGGTCCCGGCGGGCCGCACGAAGGACTCGAACTCCTGAGCCACGCCCGGCCGTGGATCGAAGGCCCGCGGCCCCTGGGCCACGACCGGCACGATCACGTTGTCGGCCCGGCGCATCGCCTCGGCGAGCGCGTCGTCCTCGGGCCGCGAGGCGTCGAAGAAGATCGCGAAGGCGATGACCCGCGGGCTCGCGGTTGCGAGGGCGTCCAGCGCCCGCGCGTAGAGCGTGCGCGGCCACGCGGACAGCGGGCCGTGGCGGGGCAGCAGCGCCTGGTAGCTCTTCTGGTCGATGCCGACGATGACGGTGGAGCGCGCGGCCTGCGCCGGGCGCGCCGCGAACAGCAGGTCCCCCATGCGGGCCCGCGAGCCCGCGAGCAGGCCCCAGAGGCAGGCCGCGGCCAGCACCAGCGCCACCCCCGCCGCGGGCCCGCAGCTCGCGAGCAGGCGCTTGCGCCGGCTGCGGGACAGCGCCCTCACCGGTCCACCGTGAGCACCGAGATCTCCGGCGGCACCCCGAAGCGCACCGGCACGATGCTGGTGCCGATGCCGGGCGTCACGAAGAGGTCGCGGCCGTCCTCGTGCACGTGCCCGATGGCGAAGCGCTCGCCGAACTGCGAGGGGACGATGAGGCGACCGAAGAACGGCAGGTTCACCTGGCCGCCGTGGGTGTGGGCGGCCAGGGTGAGCAGCACCCGGGGCGGGACGCGCACGAAGACGTCGGGATTGTGGGTGAGCACGATCACCGGCGCGCCCTCGGGCACCGAGGCGAGCGCGCGGCCGACGTCGGAGCGGCGCGTGTAGAGATCGCTCACCCCCGCGATCCAGAGGGGGCCGCCGCGGGTCTCGACCGGCGCCGCGGTGTCCTCGAGCACCCGGATGCCCGCCTCCGCGAGCGCGCGGCTCACCCGGTCGCCGTCGTACCACCAGTCGTGATTGCCCAGGACCGCGAAGACCCCGAGGGGGGCCGCGAGGCCGCGCAGCGCGGCCGCGGTCCGCTCGGGCTCGACGAAGCGCCCGCCGATCACGCCGTGGATCACGTAGTCACCGAGCAGCACGATCAGGTCGGGGTGCTCCGCGTTCGTCCGCGCCACGATCCCGGCGAGCTTGTCGACCGTGACGTGCGGGGCGCCGGTGTGCAGGTCGGCGAGCGCCACGATCCGGAGCGGGCCGAGCGCGGTGGGCCAGCGCGCGATCGTCAGCCGGGTCTCGCGCGTCACCACCCAGCCGGGCTCGATGAGCACGGACCACGCCGCGAGCGCAGCGGCGACCGCCAGGACCGTCAGCCCGACGGTGGACAGTCGCCACGCGACGCGGGTCCGGCTCAGCGGTACTCCCGGAAGAAGGCACGGAGGTCCTGGGCGAGCGCGGCCGGCTCCTCCATCGCCGCGAAGTGCCCGCCCGCCGGCATCACCGTCCACCGGCGGATGTTGTACATGCGCTCGGCCCAGGCGCGGGGCGGCCGCACGATCTCCCGGGGGAAGGCCGCGTACGCGGTCGGCACCTCGATGCGCTGGCCGTCCGCGATGGGCCACGGGGCGTGGTAGCGCGCGTAGTAGGGCCAGAAGGACGCGTTGATGCTGCCGGTGACCCAGTAGATCATCACGTTGGTGAGCAGGTCGTCCTTGGTGAAGCGCCGCTCGACGTCGCCGCCGCAGTCGCTCCACGTCCGGAACTTCTCCACGATCCACGCCGCGAGCCCGGCCGGCGAGTCGTGGAGGCCGAAGGCGAGGGTCTGGGGCTTGGTGCCCTGGATCCACTGGTAGCCGGCCTCCTCGCGCAGCCACTGCCCGAGGTCGTCGAGATACTGCTTCTCCTCCGGGGTGGGCTGGGCCGGCGGCTTGATGTCGCGGCGGAGCGACAGCAGGTTGACGTGGATGCCCACCAGGCGCTCCGGATGGGTCGCGCCGAGCCGGGAGGTGATGAAGCCGCCCCAGTCGCCGCCCTGCGCCGCGAAGCGCGGGTAGCCCAGCACGTCGGTCATGAGCGCGGCGAAGGCGTCCGCGATCTCGGCCACCCCGAAGCGCGGCTGGCCCGGCGCGAAGGAGAAGCCGTAGCCGGGCAGCGACGGCGCGATCACCGTGAACGAGTCGGCCGGGTCGCCGCCGAAGCGCGCGGGGTCGGTCAGCATCGGGAGGATCTTGTAGAACTCCCACACCGAGCCCGGCCAGCCGTGGGAGAGCAGCAGCGGCAGCGGCCGGGGACCGCGGCCCTCCTCGTGGATGAAGTGCAGGTCGATGCCCGCGACCGGCGCCTTGAACTGGCGGAAGCCGTTGAGCCGCGCCTCGTGGGCGCGCCAGTCGTAGCGGTCCCGCCAGTGCGCGACGAGGTCCTGCATGTAGGCGAGGCTGGTCCCGAAGGCCCACTCCGCGCCCGGGGCCTGGTCGGGCCAGCGTACCCGGGCCAGCCGCTCGCGCAGGTCGGCGAGCGTCGCGTCCGGCACCTCGATGCGGAAGGGCCGGGGCGGCATCAGAACACCGGCCGCTCGATGTAGGTGCCCCAGACCTGCCGGAGCCGCGCCGTGATCTCGCCGAGCGAGGCGCGGGCCTTCACCAGCTCGATCGTCACCGGCATGAGGTTGGTGCCCGGCTCCCGGGCAAGGCCCGCGAGCCGGTCGAGGAGGCGATCGACGAGGGCCTGATCGCGCCGCCGCCGCGTCTCGGCGAGCCGGCTCACCTGGCGCGCCTCCACCGCGGGATCCACCTTGTGGATGGGGATCGGTGGCGGCTCGGATGGCTCCACCATGACGTTGACGCCGATGACCGGCTGCTCGCCGGCCGCCTTGCGGCGGGCGAAGTCGTAGGCGGAGTCGGCGATCTCGCGCTGGAAGAAGCCCTCCTCGATGGCCTTGATGGTGCCGCCCATGCCGTCGACCTTGGCGAGGATCGCGCCCACCTCGGCCTCGATGCGGTTGGTGAGGGCCTCGACGTAGTAGGAGCCGCCGAGGGGATCGACCACCGCCGGCACGCGCGTCTCCATCGCGATGATCTGCTGGGTGCGCAGGGCGATCTTCATCGCCTCCTCGGAGGGGATCGCGTAGGCCTCGTCCATGCCGTTGGTGTGCAGCGACTGGGCCCCGCCCAGCACCGCGGAGAGGGCCTGGAGCGCGGTGCGGATCACGTTGTTGAGCGGCTGGGCCTTGGTCAGGGTGGCCGCCGCGGTCTGGCAGTGGAAGCGCAGGCGCATCGACTCGGCCTTCGTCGCCCCGAACCGCTCCTTCATGAGGCGGGCGTAGATGCGGCGGGCCGCACGGAACTTGGCCACCTCCTCGAAGAAGTCGGCCTGGGCCACGAAGTAGAAGGCCAGGCGCGGGGCGAACTCGTCGACCGGCACGCCGGCCCGCGTCACCTCCTCCACGTAGGCGATCGCGTTGGCCATCGTGAAGGCGAGCTCCTGCACCGACGTGGCCCCCGCCTCCGAGATGTGATAGCCGCTGATGTTGATCGGGTTGTAACGCGCGAGGTTGCGCGCGCTCCACACGATCATGTCGCGCATGATCCGCATCGACGGCCGGATCGGGAAGATCCACTCCTTCTGGGCCACGTACTCCTTCAGGATGTCGGCCTGCACCGTCCCGGAGAGGCGGTTCGGGTCGAAGCCGCGCGCCTCGGCCAGCGCCACGTACATCGCGAGGAGGATCCAGGCGGTGGGATTGATGGTCATCGACACCGAGATGCGCTCGAGGTCGATGTCGGCGAAGAGCGCCTCCATGTCGTCGAGGGTGTCGACCGCCACGCCCTCCCGTCCCACCTCCCCGAGCGAGCGGGGATCGTCGGAGTCGTAGCCCATCAGGGTGGGCATGTCGAAGTCCACGCTGAGCCCGGTCTGGCCCTGCTCGATCAGGTAGCGGAAGCGGCCGTTGGTGTCGGCCCCGGTGCCGAAGCCCGCGATCTGCCGCATCGTCCAGTTACGGCCGCGGTACATCGTGGGATACGGGCCGCGCGTGTACGGATAGCGACCGGGCAGCCCGATGTCGTCGGCGGGCGCGTCCGCGATGTCCGCCGGGGTGTAGAGCCGCTGCACCGGCAGGCCCGAGCCGGTGCGGTACTCCGCCCGCGCCTCCGGCTGGCGCCGGAGGAACTCGGCGAGCTCGCGGACCTCCCAGTCGGCCTTCTCCTCGGCCTGGCGCCTCAGCGCGTCTGCGTCGAACATGGCATGCCCTTTCAGGAGGCGGGCCGCGCCGCCACCAGCTCGCGGATGCGCGCGACGATGGTCTCGGGCGGCGTGTCCTGCAGGAGCACGTCCGCGACCCCCAGCTCGCGCAGCACCGGCACGTCCTCGTCGGGGATCACCCCGCCCGCGACCAGCCGGATGTCGAGCGCGCCCGCCTCCCGCATCAGGGTGAGCACGCGCGGGAACAGCGTGAGGTGGGCGCCGGAGAGGATGCTGATGCCGAGCACGTCCACGTCCTCCTGCACCGCCGCGGCCACGACCTCCTCGGGGGTGCGGTGGAGGCCCGTGTACACCACTTCCATCCCCGCGTCGCGCAGGCAGCGCGCGACGATCTTGGCGCCGCGGTCGTGGCCGTCGAGGCCGACCTTGGCGACCAGCACGCGGATCGGTCGCTCGCTCATCGGAGCCGCATCGGGGCGCGCTGAGCCCGGCGCGCGCTAGTGCGACCGACGGCCGTCGGGTCCGGCCGGTGCGGCCACCACGCCGTCGAGGAGCTCGCGCACCTTGAGCGCGAGCGCGTCCGGGGTGAACGGCTTGGAGAGAAACGCGATGCCCGAGGCCAGCACGCCGTGCCTGACGATGGCGTCATCCGTGTAGCCGGACATATACAGTACTTTCAAGTCCGGGCGCAAGGTCGCCAGCCGCTGGGCCAGCTCGCGCCCGCTCATCTGCGGCATCACCACGTCGGTCACCAGCAGGTGGATCGGCCCCGCGTGGCGGTTGGAGAGCTCGAGGGCCTCGGCCCCGTGGTGGGCCTCGAGGACGGCGTA
>DATFAJ010000743.1:0-2377 GCA_035254745.1 Candidatus Methylomirabilota bacterium
GCCGTGGAGCGCGTTGTCGGTGAACCAGCGCATCGAGAACGCGGGGGTGTTGGTGCGGCCGATCACGATCGCGCCCGCGCGCCTGAGGTTGGCGACCACCGGGTTGTCGCGGGTCGCCACCAGGTCCTTGAAGGCGACGACGCCGTTGTCGGTCGGCTGCCCGGCCATGTCCACGTTGACCTTGATCGTGACCGGCACGCCGTGGAGCGGCCCCACCGGGCCGCCGCGCGCGAGGGCCTGGTCGGCCACGGTGGCCTCGGCCAGCGCCTGCTCGTGGAGCGGCCGGACGACCGCGTTGATCCGCGGGTTGACCGCGTCCAGGCGCGCGAGCGCGGCCTCGGTCGCCTCCCGGCACGAGGCCTGGCGCCGGCGGATCAGGTCGGCCAGCTCGACCGCGTCGAGCCGCCAGAGCTCGGTGGCTATGACCCCACCTCGTAGCGCACGTAGTCGTGCTCGCAGGGTGGACCGACCGCGATCTCCATGTGCCCCGCGTCGAGGTCCGAGATGATCGACGCGAAGCTGTAGGAGACGCGCTCGCCGGGGTGCGCGCAGATGGAGTGGGGACGGTTGCCGTGGTCGCGCAGCACCGTCTTGAGCGCGTCCGCGTCGAGCCGGCCGCGCTGGGCCTCCAGCAGAGCCGCGATCCGCTCGTGTCGACAGGTGGAGTTGTGGAGCTCGTCGGCGGTCGCGGTCTCGTGCGCGGCCATGCCGGGGAGCACGTGGTGGTTGGCGTGCACGAGACAGCCGTCGCCCCAGACGAGCGCGTGCTCCTGCGCGGTGGTCTCGATGTCCACCATCGCGCCGGCGCGGTCGGCCAGGAGCAGGTTGCGCGACGAGGCGCGCCGCGGGGTGAGGACCGCGTCCACCGCCGCCTTGAGCGTCGGCTGCTCGATGGCCAGGCGGGTGAGCAGGTAGCGCGGGAAGCCGGTGCGCCAGCCGGCCGAGCGCAGGAAGTTGGCGTCGGCGGAGAGGCCCTCGCTGCTCATCCCGAGGTAGCTGATCTGGCCGGCCGGCACCAGCATCGTGACCGCCGGCTTGCCGGTGACCGCGAAGGTGAGCACCGCGCTGAAGGCCTCGATGCCGCCCGCGAGGTCGGCGTTCTGGCCCGCGAAGGTCCCGCCGGTGCGGGTATAGGGCCCCGAGACCGCGAAGCTCGTGCACTCGAGGTCCACGGTGCCGAAGCGCGCCACGTGCGCGACCTCCTGGCGCACCTGGAGCAGGAGCGCCTCCGCGCGGTCGATGCCGGCCCCCTCGGCCACGCCCTCGATCTCGTCGAGGAAGTGGGGCGCCGCCTCGCCGATCACCGGCCCGAACGCCACCGCCCAGCGGCGCGCGGTCTCGGGTGCGAGGCTCGAGCGGTGGGCGCCCTGGGTGTAGATCAGCTCGAGGTGCGCGCGGATCTCGGCACGCAGGGCCTCGCCGTGCTGCCGGCCGACCTCATGGTGGCTGCCATGCAGACGGTGCCGGGGGAACCGGGCGATCACGCCGCGGCCTCCGGGCAGACCTCGGGGATCACCCGGTCGAGCACGGAGACGATGCGGTCGATCTCGGGGCGGGTGAGGACCAGCGGCGGCGCCAGCACCAGGGTGTTGCCGAGGTGGCGCCCGCCGCCCGAGCGCCCGACGATCACGCCCAGCTCCTGGCAGCGCTCGACGATCTTCTTGATCTGGGCCTGGGGCATCACCGCCTTCGACGCGCGGTCGGTGACCAGCTCGACCCCCGCGTAGAGGCCCTTGCCGCGCACGTCGCCGACCCACGGGTGCCGGGTCAGGGTCCGGAGCGCGTCGAGCAGGTAGGCCCCGTTCTCGGCCGAGCGCTCGGCGAGCTGCTCCTGCAGCAGGATCTCGATGTTCCGCAGCGCGACCGCCGCGGCCACCGGATGGCCGCCGTAGGTGTTGACCTGGTTCACCTGCCGGTTCTCGGACGGATCGCCCAGGAAGGACTGGAAGACGGTGTTGCGCACCACGGTGGCGGCCATGGGCAGGTACGCGCTCGAGATGCCCTTGGCCACCGTGACGATGTCGGGCTTGATCCCGGCGTGCTGGTGGGCGAAGAGGCGGCCGGTGCGGCCGAAGCCGTTGATGACCTCGTCGACGTGCAGCAGCACCCCGTACTTCTTGCAGAGGTCGGCCACCGCGGGCAGGTAGCCGTCGGGCGGCACCGCGACCCCGACCGCGCTCATCACCGGCTCGATGATCACCTCGGCCACCGTCTCCGGCCCCTCGCCCTGGATGGTGGTCTCCATGTTCTTGACGCAGGCCAGCTCGCAGCTGGTGGGCTCGAGCCCGAACGGACAGCGGTAGCAGTAGGGCGGGGCCACGTGGACGAAGTCGTTGCCGGCGAGCGGCTCGAACTTCGCCTTGCGGTCACCCATGCC
>DATFAJ010000744.1:0-7883 GCA_035254745.1 Candidatus Methylomirabilota bacterium
CATTCACGGTCAAGCTGCCCCGGGCCGAGGCGGTACACTCGTTCCGTCTCCGTGTCTCATCGTTTCGATATGCGAGCGGGGAGCAATCACCGTGAGGATCAGGCGGGACGCATCCGCAGGCGACCGTGGGCGCCCGGCATAAGCGGCGGCCGTCGTCGCGCGCTCCTGCCCGCCGACGGCCCGGCCGCCTGTTCCGCCACGTCATGGTGCCCGTGGATCTGAGCGACCGGAACGAGCGGGCGCTCCGGGCGGCTCTGACCCTGGCCAGAGAAGCGGGCAGCCGCGTGACATTGTTTCACGTGATCCAGGGTGTCGCCGGCCTGGCGCCCGGCGAGCTCGAGGAATTCTACCGGCTGCTCGTGCAGCGCTCGGAGCGCAAGCTACGGGAGGTGGCCCGCTCGTTCACGAGCAAGGGCGTCGAGGTGAGCACGCAGGTGCGCATCGGGGAGCCGGCAGCGGAAATCGTTCGAGCGACCCTTCGCGAGGCGGTGGACCTGGTGGTGATGGGCTCGCACAAGGTCAAGCCGGGCCGCCGCGAGCGGAGCTGGGGAACGACCAGCTACAAGGTCGGGATCTTCTGCCAGTGCCCGATCCTGCTGGTGAAGTGACCGCCGGGAATGTCCCGGCCGCCGGCGGGGGTCGATCTCAGTCGCCCGGCGCCGGCCGCGCTTCCTCGTGGAAACGGCCGGCCGGCGGCACACCCTTCGTGAGGTTCGGGTAGGCGTCCTCGAACGTCGCCATGATGTCGGCGGCCGGGACGTCGGCCTGCGCGCCGCGGTCGCGCAGGTATTCCATGTGCCGGCGGCCGCTCCGATCGTACGGGTGGAAAAGGGAGTCGGCCTGCCCGTCGAACTCGAGGGCCTCCACCCCGAATCGCTCGCAGAGGGCCCGGTCGAAGGCGGGCGTGGCCTTCAGCCAGCGTCCGCCGAGGTACAGCTCCGCGTAGCCGTGGTAGTAGAAGACATCGCTGCCCATCAGCGCGCGCAGCCGCGGGCTCGAGAGGTGGTTGCGGACGTCGGCGAAGCCGACGCGCGCGGGAATCCCCGCCGCCCGGGCCGCCGCCGCGAGGAGCGCGGCCTTGGCCACGCAGAAGCCGCCACCGCGGGCCAGGCAGGCGCTCGCCCGGTAGGTCTCCGGTGACCGGAAGTCGCAGTACGGCGTGTAGGTGATGCGGTCGCGGACCGCGTAGTAGAGGCGCACCGCCTTCGCGACCTCATCGGTCTCCCCGGCGCACACCTCGCGGGCGAAGGCGATCACGTCCGGCGCGTCGCTGTCCACGAACGCGGTGGGCTCGAGGAAGCGGGCCGGGTCGTCCTGGCAGCCCATACGCCCTGAAGTATACGCCGGTCCGTGTGATAATCTCGCGGTCACCTCCGGTCACGGAGACAAGAGAATGTATCCAGGTAGACATGCCCGGGAACGCGCCGGACAGGCGGCGTTCATCATGGCGGGCAGCGGGGAAACCGTCACCTACGCGGAGTACGAGGCGCGCACCAACCGCCTCGCACACCTCCTGCGCGCCCATGGCCTCGAGCGCCTCGACCACTACTCGATCTTCATGGAGAACAATGGTCGCTATCTCGAGTGCTGCGGGGCCGGCGAGCGGTCCGGGCTCTACTACACCTGCATCAACTCCTACCTGACCCCGGACGAGCTCGCCTACATCGTCAACAACAGTGAATCGAAGGCCCTGATCACGTCGCGGGCCAAGCGCGACGTGGCCATGGCCGCGATCCGCCAGTGCCCGAAGATCACGCTGTGCCTGATCGTCGACGGGACGGGCGACGACGGCCCGTTCGTGGACTACGCGACGGCGGTGGCGCGCTGGCCGGACACGCCCATCGCCGACGAGAGCCTCGGCACCCCGATGCTCTATTCCTCGGGTACCACCGGACGGCCCAAGGGCATCCTGCGCCCGCTGCCGGAGAACCCGCCGTCGCAGCCCCTGCCGCTGTTCGATTTCCTGGTCCGGCTCTGGCGGTACCGCGACGGCATGATCTACCTGTCGCCGGCGCCGCTCTATCACTCCGCGCCGCAGGCCGCGGTCTCGCTCACGATACGGCAGGGCGGCACCGCGATCATCATGGAGCGGTTCGACCCCGAGGCCTACCTCGCGCTGGTCGAGAAGTATCGCGTCACTCACAGCCAGCTGGTGCCGACGATGTTCTCGCGGATGCTGAAGCTACCGGCGGCCGCGCGCCGGCGTCACGACCTGTCCTCGCTGGAGATCGCGATTCATGCGGCGGCACCCTGCCCGGTGGCGGTCAAGGAACAGATGATCGAATGGTGGGGTCCGATCATCCATGAGTACTACGGCGCGACCGAAGGCCTGGGCTTCACCGCTTGCGACACCCAGGAGTGGCTGGCCCACCGGGGCTCGGTCGGCCGGGTGTTACTCGGCGACCTGCACATCCTCGACGAGCACATGCAGCCCTGCCCGAAGGGGGTGCCCGGCACGGTGTGGTTCAAGACCGCGACGCCGTTCGAGTACTTCAACGATCCGGTCAAGACGGCCGAGGCGCGCTCCGCCGACGGGACGATGAGCACGGTCGGCGATGTTGGCTACGTCGACGACGGCTTCCTCTATCTCACCGACCGGGCGACCTTCATGATCATCTCCGGCGGCGTGAACATCTATCCGCAGGAGTGCGAGAACCTGCTGATCACGCATCCCAAGGTGGCGGACGCGGCGGTGTTCGGCGTGCCCAACGCCGACCTGGGAGAAGAGGTCAAGGCGGTCGTTCAGGCGATGCCTGGTGTCGAGACCGGGCCCGATCTCGAGCGCGAATTGATCGCGTTCTGTGAGCAGCACCTGGCGCGCCAGAAGTGTCCGCGTTCGATCGACTTCGAAGCCGCGCTGCCGCGCCTGCCCACCGGCAAGCTCTACAAGCGCGTCCTGCGCGACCGTTACTGGGGCGACAAGCAGAGCCGGATCGTCTGAGGCCGCCGGCGCGGTCAGGCCGGCGCGAAGAGACCCTCGGCCCGCGGCCCGGTCGGCGCCGCCGCGCCGGCCGCCGGCGCGGTGGGCCGGGCGAACGCGGCGTCGCGCTGGAGCGCCGGCATGACGCGGTCGGCGAAGAGCCGCATGTTCACTAGGGCCTCGTGGTGGGGCATCCCGCCGAAGGAGAACTCGGTGACGAGGTGGTCGAGGCCGGTGAGCCGCTGCAGCTCCCCGAGCTGCTGGAGGCAGTCGTCGGGGGTGCCGACGACCTGGATCTTCACGTAGAAGTCGGTGGCCTTCTGCCGGAAGTTCGCGTCCTTCATCTTGGCGTAGGTCTTGGCGGTCTGGCCGTACGACTCGTAGCCCTTCACCCCGCCGAGGTGGCCGTCCGAGAAGTGGTAGTGGGCGTCGATCGAGTCGAACTTCCGGCTCAGATACTTCACCGCCCGCTCGTGGGCCTCGCTCCGGCTCTCCGCCACCGAGATGTTGGTGAGGATGATGGGTGGCCGCGGGGCGTGGCCGACGCTCTGGGCGATCTCCCGGTAGCGCTGGATGTCCTCGGCCGCCTTCGGCCACTCGTTCTGCATGATGACCAGCACGCCGAAGCCGAGCTTGGCCATGATCTCGGCCGACTCCGGGCTCACCGACGAGGCGTAGATGCGCCGCTCCGGATGCGAGATCGGTCGGGGCCGGATCGACGTGCGGGGGATCTTGAAGAACTCGCCGTCCCACTCGAAGACGTCCTGGCTGAGGGCCCGGACCACGATCTGCGCGGTCTCCACGAAGCGGGCCCGCGCCTCCTCCATCGGGACCCGGAAGCCGGCGTACTCGACGCTCGCGGCGCCCCGGCCGAACCCGAGGAGGCAGCGGCCGCCCGACAGGATGTCGAGCAGCGCGATCTCCTCGGCGAGGCGGACCGGGTCGTGCCACGGCAGCACGATCACCGCGGTGCCGAGCGTGACGCGCTTCGTGCGGCCCGCGAAGTAGCTCAGGAGCTGGGTCGGCGACGGCGACATGGCGTAGCCGGTGAAGTGGTGCTCGAGCGCGAAGAGCGAATCGAACCCGAGCGGCTCGGCCAGATCACCGAGGGCCAGGTGCTCGGCGAGCACCGCCGCGTCCGGCATCCCGTCCTTGGTCAGCATGTTCAGCGCGATCCCGACCTTCATGGGCGTCTCCTTGCCTCGACGAGCGGATGCCGAGAGCTCATGACCACCGTCGCGTCACGGGAAGAACATAGCAGGAAAGGCGTCCCGAGGCGACGTCGATCGTCCCCGTCGGGCTCCATCTGCCGCACGCGAGAAAATGTCGGAATGTAAGACCTGACCCCGCCCGCGTCAGGAGGTGTCGGCGCGGGCGTCGTCCGACTCGTGCCGGCGCATGATGCTGTCGACCGTGCGGGCGACCTCCTCCTCGGAGAGCGGCGGCCGGCAGCGGCGCGCGTTCCAGCACAGCAGCAGATCCAGGGCGACCTTGGCGTCGATGCCGCGCCAGAACAGATGCCCGGCCAGCGAGGCGATGGAGCTGTTGCGCTCGCCCTCCTGGACGCCTTCCTTGACCAGCCGCCGCCAGTGCGCGAGCGTGTGGCCCGGACGGTAGCCACGCTCCCCGACGAGCTCGACGAGCCACGCCGGCATCGCCGCCGGGGCGGCCTCGTCGGGCCGATCGGACCGGAGCCAGGCGTAGGGACGCCCCGATGGGTGAATCGAGGGCGGGGCGACCACGAACCCTCCGTCGCCGCGCAGGTCGATCCCGGCGACCAGCCCGACCTTGTTCGGCACGGAGCCGCCCGGGTGACCGAAGTACACGTGCCACCCACCGCCGCCGGTGATCGCGCGGACCGTGTCGGGCAGAGGACCGTGAGCCCGCTCCAGTGCCTCGAGGCTCGCGGCGCCGCCGTGCAGCGGATCCACGTCGACCACCACGAGGGAGGACACCGCGCCGGTGACGATGCCCACGTTGGCTCCGGGCCAGTGCCGGAACCACTGTCGGATCTCGGCCGCCTCCGCCCGGTGTCGCTGCCAGCGGGCCCAGGGGATCAGCGGGCGCTTGTCCCTCGGCCAGAGCGGAATGACCGACCACCCGCGGCGCGCATACGCCAGCGCGGCCTCAAGGGCGCCGGCCTCGCTCCGCTCGATGGCGATCCCGGTCGCCTCCCGGTCAGGCCCAGATGCCGGCGATGCGCGTCCGGCAGTCGGGACAGACCCCGCCGGAGGGCGTCAGCCGGTCCTGTCGGATCCGGTAGCCCGCCCGCTCGACGAGGAGCGCTCCGCACGAGGGGCACCAGGTGTGCTCGAACTGGCCCGCCGCGCCCGGGATGTTGCCCGCATAGACATGACGCAGGCCCTCGGCGCGGCCAAGCTCCGCCGCGCGGAGCACGGTGCGGACCGGCGTGCCGGCGCGGTCGGTCATCTTGTAGTCGGGATGGAAGGCGGTGACGTGCCAGGGGATGTCGGGCGAGACCGAGCGGAGGAACCGGGCCATGTCCCGGACCTCCTCCCGCGAGTCGTTGAAGCCCGGGATCAGGAGGGTGACCACCTCGAGCCAGAAGCCGCGCGCGTGGATCATGCCGATGGCGTCGAGCACCACCTGCAGCACGCCGCCCAGCCCGCGGTAGCGCCGGTCGTCGAAGCCCTTGAGATCCACCTTGTAGAGATCCACCCAGGGGCGGAGGTAGTCCAGGACCTCGGCGGTGGCATTGCCGTTGGAGACATAGGAGCCGACCAGCCCCCGCGCCTTGCCGGCCCGGAAGACTTCCACGGCCCACTCGCTGGTGATGAGCGGCTCGTTGTAGGTGGAGGTGAGGATGCGCGCCTGACGGCGGACGGCCAGATCCGCGATGTCCTCGGCGCCGATCCGCTCGGGCGACACCCCGGCCGCCGGATCGCGCAGGGCCTGCGAGGTCAAGGCGTTCTGGCAGTGCGCGCAGTGATAGTCACAGCCGAGCATGCCGAACGACAGCGCGCGGGAGCCCGGGTAGGCGTGATAGAAGGGCTTCTTCTCCACCGGATCCAGCTGGAGCGCGGCGACGTAGCCGCCGGGGACCATGAGGCTGCCGTCCCCGTTCCAGCGGACCTTGCACACCCCGCGCTGGCCGGGCGGGATCAGGCACCGATGGCCACAGGCGTGGCAGCGCACGCGGCCCCCGGGGAGCCGATCGAAGAGCTCCCCCTCGCGGGCCAGCCCCGAGAGGACCTGGTCCAGGGTGGTGGCGTCAGTCATGCCACCCTTCACTGTACGCCTCGAAGCGAGGGTCAGCGAGCGAGCAGCTCGTCGGCGATGCGGAACAGGTTCCACGCGTCGGCGGCGCGCGCCCCGATCCGGAACCAGCGCGGCTCGGGCCCCGTGTGGTGGAAGGTTCGGAAGATGGCGACCGAAGCCCGGCCGCCCGCGGCCTCGGCCAGCCGGAGGCTCTCGGTGAACGGGATCGAGTCGTCGTCGGCGCCGTGCGCGATCAGCAGGCGGCCGGAGAGCCTCGGCACGGCGGCGAGCGGAGACAGCCGGGCGAGTGCCGCGCGTGCAGCCGGCGAGAGGCGGTCGATGAGCGGGTCGACGGATTCTTCGCGGCGATTCCGCACGAGGGCCGTCACCGCCCGCCCCTCCTCGCCGAGCCCGCGCTCGAGGTCCTCGGTGGCCGCCGACGGGTCGGCGAGCTTGCGGTCGGCCATCGCGGTCAGCCGCGCCCGATCCGGCCCGCTCTCGACGAATCCGACGAGCAGGGCGAGGAGCTTCCACCGGTTGTACTCCTCCTGTCGCCGGTGGTACCGCTGCCCATGGAAGATGAAGACCCCCGTCGTGATGTAGACGATCACGTTGCGCAGGTCGGCGTAGCCGCCGAAGGCGCCCACCACGCGCACGCCGGGCAGGTCGGCGGCGGCCAGGAGCGCGGGGCCGGCCCCGAAGCTGAAGCCCGCGATCGCCACGGGAGCGTGGGTGAGGTCGGCGAGGTAGCGCGCGCTGGCGCGGATGTCCTCCACCTCGTCGCCGCTGAGGCGGAACGCGGCGAGCCCCTCGAGCTGTGGGATGAGGACGAGCTCGCCCTCGCGCGCGAGGAGCCGGGCCAGTCGCATCAGCTCCACCTGATGCCGTCCGGCCCGCGACAGCCCGTGCACGAGGACGACGGGGCCCCTTGGCACCCGGCTCGCGGGCCGGTACAGGTCGGCCTCGAGCCGTCGGCTCCCGACCGGCAGCGAGACGGTCTCGCGGACCGGCTCCCGGCTCACCCGCGCGAGCCAGCCTTCGAGCCGCGGCGCCGCCAGCACGGCCGAGAGGGCGAGGGCCGGCTCGAAGCGCACGACCAGACCGAGCGCGAGGACGATCGCGGCGCCCCCGAGGAGGCCGAGGGTGGCGCGGCGACTCACGGCACGTTCTCGGGCACGCCGTCGCCCCGATCGCGGGGCGCCGGCACCGGCATCGACTTCGCGACCGACCGCGGTCGGCCGCGACCGTCGCGGCTCCCAGCTATCGGCCCGTCGCCCGCGCGCGGCCGTTCCGCAGGAGCGCGCCGGGCAGCGCGCCGTCCGCCGCGACCGCGTCGCGCCCGCCGCGCCGGACGATCGTGCCGTTCACGACCACCGCCTCGATCCCGCTGGCGTCGGCGACCAGACGATCGGCCCCGGCCGGCAGGTCGTGCACCCGGCGCAGCTTGCTCGCCCCCACCGTGGCCGGGTCGAAGACGACGACGTCGGCGGCGAGGCCGAGGGCGAGGCGCCCGCGGTCGGTGATCCCGAAGACCTCCGCCGGCCGCGAGGTGAGCATCCGGATCGCCTCCGGCAGCGCGATCGCCTGCTTCTCCCGAACCCACCGGCTCAGCAGGTAGGTCGAGAAGCACGCGTCGCAGAGCTGGCTCGCGTGGGCCCCCGCGTCGGAGAGCCCCAGCACCGCGTCGGGCTCGGCGAGCAGCTCGGCCACCTCGTCCTCGTCGTGGTTGAAGACCGCCATGCGG
>DATFAJ010000745.1:0-2897 GCA_035254745.1 Candidatus Methylomirabilota bacterium
GTTTTCGCTTGACAGGCCCGCGCCGGCCGGAATTCTCGACCGGCGCGGCGCCGCGAAGTGCCCTCTCCTCGAGCCCGCACTTGATCGCCGGTTGGCGATCCGCCCCCTTCGTGTTGGCGAGCCATTCCCGGCCGCGCGAACGCGTGTCAGAGCGCTTCCTCTAAGGTCGAGAATGCCGGGGGTAAAGTCTCTCCAGCGAGAGGAGGACCCACGCGATGTCGCACCACGTCTCCACGCTCACCGTCGTCCCTACGCATCCGGCCGTCGCGGATCTCGACCGCCTCGGCGACGAGATCGCCGAGCTGTCCGTCCATCTCGACGCGGCCACCGCGCGGCTGCTCGCGCTCATCCGCGAGTTCGACGCCCGCGGCGGGTGGAACCGAGGCTTCCGCTCGTGCGCGGAGTGGCTCGCCTGGCGAGTCGGCCTCGAGCCGGGCGCGGCGCGCGAGCGGGTCCGCGTCGCCCGGGCGCTGGGCACGCTACCTCATCTCGCCGACGCCCTCGCGCGCGGGCAGCTCTCGTATTCCAAGGTCCGGGCTCTGACCCGCGTCGCCACACCGGAGACCGAGGCTCGTCTCCTCGCGGTGGGGCGCGCGGGCACGGCCGTTCATGTGGAGCGAATCGTCAGGGGCTGGCGACAGCTGGACCGACGTGCGGAGGCCCGTCTGGCGACGCAACACGCCGGCCGAGGGCTCCACGTCTATCGGGACGACGACGGCGCGGTGGTGCTTCGCGGCCGGCTGGACCCCGAGACGGGGGCCCTGCTCCTGCGCGCGCTCGATGCGGCGCGGGAGACGCTGTATCAGCGGAAGCGCGGCGCCGATCCCGGCCTCGCACAGCCGACCCGGGCGCAACAGCAGGCCGATGCGCTGGGGCTGCCCGCGGAGAGCGCCTTGCACCACGAGCTCGACCCCGGCGCGCCGGGCGAGCGTTACCAGGTGGTCGTCCACGTCGACGCCGCCGTGCTGGCGGACCCGGAGGCCCCCGGCCAATCCGAGCTGGAGGAGGTGGGCCACGTTCCCGCGGGAACGTCGCAGCGCCTTGCGTGCGATGCGAGCCGGGTGGTGATGCGGCACGATGAGCACGGCCGGCCCGTGGAGATCGGGGCCCGGACGCGCACCATCCCGCCCGCGCTCCGGAGGGCTCTGTGCCATCGTGATCGGACCTGTCGCTTCCCGGGCTGCGAGGTACGCGGCAGCCAAGCCCATCACGTGCATCACTGGGCCCAGGGAGGGCCGACGACGCTGTCGAATCTCGTCCTGCTCTGCCGGCGCCATCACCGCGCGGTTCACGAGGAGGGCTACCGCGTCGAGCGCGCGGAGGACGGCGCGCTTCGGTTCGCCCGACCCGACGGGCGCCCGCTGCCCGATGTCCCGCCAGCTCCAGCGGTGCCTGCGGATCCGATCGGGTCGCTCGAGAGACGCCACGTGGCCGACGGCCTTCGGCTCCACGCACGAACGGCGTGCCCCTCGTGGCTCGGGGAGCGACTCGACGTTGGCTGGGCGATCGACGTCCTGCATCCGGCAGCGTCTCCGCAGAAACACGGAAGCAGCGGGGGGGATGCCTAGCGCGCCACCCCGAACGCGGCGGCCTTCCAGCGCGGGTCCTCCGAGGCGTCGAGCCGGTCGCGGACGCGGCGCAGCACCTGCCCGGCCGCGGTCTCGCCCCAGAACCAGCGCGCGACGTCGTCGCCGGTGACGCCCGGCTTCATGGCCAGGCGCCCCTCGAAGTAGAGCGCCTTCCAGTCGTCCGCGCAGTAGCGGATGAAGCTCGGCAGCGGGAGCTCGGCCGGGCGCTCCTCCATGTCCGCGGCCTCGCCGGCCGCGAAGGCCTGGAGGAAGCGCACCACGCCGCGGAAGCGCGTGGCCGGGACGCCGGCAAGGCCGAAGGCGGTGCGGCCGCCGCTGCGGGCGAGCCACTGCTCGTGGTACTGGCGCATCTGCGCGGTCTCGAGCGCGGGGTCGTCCGGCACGGAGGCCGCGGGCGCGATGCCGGAGGCCTGGGCGGGCGCGGGCGGCTCGACGCCGGGCTCGGCCTCGTCGGGGAAGTCGCGGAGCACCGGGCCCGCGGGCTCGGCGAGCAGGTCGAGGGCGGCGTGCAGGACGCGATGCTGGAGCACGGGGTCGTCCGGGCGGCCCAGCGCGTGGCCGAAGGGGAACGGCACGAAGAGGGCGCGGGGCGGCTTCACCTTCTCCGTGTGCTCGCGGACCATGCTGATCGACGTGGTCGCGATGCCCTCGGTCTCGAGCGCGCGCGCCAGCACACCGCCGGTGTGCGTGCAGAAGGGTCAGGTCGGCGTGATCAGCGCGACCTCGACTCCCTCGTGGCGCAGGCGTCGGCCGACCTCGGGGCCGGTCTCCTCTTGGATGCGCTTGAGATCCCGCTGCGCGCCCATGAACGAGTAGTGATGCGGCCCCGCGCCGCCCAGCTCGCCCCGCGCGACCAGCTCGCGGAGGCGGTCCACCGGAAAGCAGATGTTCAGGTCGCGCATCGTCGCGGTCCGATCGAAGCCGAGGCTCGTGTGGCTCTGGACGATGTCGGCGGCAAGCGCGCTTGCGGGGAGTATTCGAAAGGTCTGCTCGCCGGGGCCGAACGGCCGATCACCGCGCCGATGCAGGCCCGCGGTGGTGACGATGGCCAGGCGACAGCCGGAGAGGGCAGTGGCGAGCCGGGTGAACGGCGCGGTGTCGTTCACCTGGACCGGCAGCATCAGCAGGTTGTTGCGGTTGAGCTGGGGCAGCCGGTCGAGGCGCGGCATCGGCTCAGGCGAGGGTCAGCACCGCCTTGCCCGGATACTTCCGGGCCATCAGGTCGGCCGCGACCTGGGCGATGTCGGCCCATGGCCGCTCCACGCTGATGTGGGGCGCGAGCTGGCCCGCGGCCACCAGGTCGGCGAG
>DATFAJ010000746.1:0-2124 GCA_035254745.1 Candidatus Methylomirabilota bacterium
GCCTCGCGCTCGTAGGCGGGGAGCATCCACCGCACCGCGCCCTTCTGCGCGTACACGTTGAAGTGGTTGAACCAGAAGTCGACCAGCACCTCCTCGAGCTGGCGCTCGCTCAGCACCGCCCGGGTGATCCGCGCCGCCTGCATCTGGGCCGTGATCACCGCGGGCCGCCGCTCCGGCGGATACATCTGGACGACCGCCTGACGGGTCATCTGTCCCGAGGCGAGCTGTCGGCGGACCTGGGGCGAGGGCACCGGGTACTCGCGAACCAGCTCCGCCGCGCTCCGCGTGAGCACCGGATAGGCCGGCAGGGCCTGCGCCACCGCGGGATCGGCGAGATCGCTCGGGTCGAGCTGCGCCTCGATGTAGGCGGCGAGGCCCATCCGCCTCACGCGCTCGACGTCGCCCGGGCGGGGCCCGTAGCCGAGCCGGTTCAGCGCGTGGAGGATCTGCTGGTCGGGAGTCAGCGGCGAGGCCGGCAGGGTCACGACGCGCCCGGCCCGGACGGGGGCGGCCGCTGGGACCGATCCGGCCACCGGGGTCGATCCGCCCGCCGGGGGTGCCGCCGAGGAGCAGGCCCCCAGCAGCAGCCCCGCCAGGACCGCCACCGCACCGCGTCGCCACTGTCGCATGGGCGCCTCCTCCCGAGCAGACGTCTCCCCGTATCTTAACGTTTACAGGGGGAGAGACCAGGCCGGTCGGTCTGCGGCCCGGCCTACGGCCCCGCCTAAGGAATGACCGCGACCTTGATCGAGTCCGGGGAGCGGTGGGCCTGGAAGGCGTCGTCGATGCGGGCGAGCGGGAAGGTCTGCGAGAGGAGCCGCTCGACCCGCACCGCCCCGGTCGCGAGCAGCCGGATCGCTTCCGGGAACTCGTCCTGGTAGATCATCGAGCCGATGATGCGCAGCTCGCGCCGCACGACCCAGAAGAAGTTGAGCGAGGTCGGCTCGTGGGGCAGGCCGGTCAGCACCACGCGCCCGCCCGGGCGGCACAGATTGGTGGCCTGCTCCACCGCGAGGGCGGTGCCCGCGGTCTCGACGACCAGATCGACGCCCTCGCGGCCCGAGAACGCGCGCGCGGCCGCGCTGTCGTCGTCGGCGCCCGACAGCGCCACCGCCTCGGCGCCGAGCTCGCGGGCGAGCCCGAGGCGACGCGTCGAGCGTGCCACCGCGAGCACCCGGACGCCGCGCGCCCGGAGCGTCTGGACCGCGAGCAGCCCGAGCGAGCCAAGGCCGAGCACCGCCGCGGTCTCGCCGGCCTCCGGCGCGGCGCGCCCGACCGCGCGCACCACCACCGCCAGCGGCTCGGCCAGGAGCAGCCGCTCGTCGGCCACCCCGGCGGGCGCGGGCCAGCAGCAGCGCGCGGGCACGGTCGCCTCCTCGGCGAAGCCGCCGTCCACGTCGATGCCCACCGCGACCCGCGAGAGGCACAGGTTGCGGTTACCCTCCCGGCAGAGCGGGCACGCGCCGCAGGAGTAGTTGGGCTCCACCGCCACCGTCTGGCCGACCGTGAGATGCCGGACGTCGCGCCCGACCGCGGCCACCGTGCCCACGAACTCGTGCCCCATGACGCGCGGGTACTGCACCGGCCGCTCGCCCGTCCAGATCCGGTAGTCGGTCCCGCAGAGGCCGGCGGCCTTGACGCGCACCACCGCGTCGGCGGGCCCCGGGGAGGGAGACGGGACGTTGGTGAGCGCCAGCGCGCGAGGGCCCCGCAGCACCGCGGCGATCATGGCCGCTATCGTAGCGGACCCGGCCGCGCGGAGGCAAGGCGACGGCCGCGGAGACCGCGGGGCCCGGCCTTCGGGCCCCCGCGGCGCGACCCGCTAGGCGCGGGTATAGATGTCCTTCATCCGACTCGCGTAGCCGCTCGCCGCCTGCTCGATCTCCTTCGCGGACGCCGCCGCGGAGGCCTGCAGCCGCTCGGCATTGCGCGCCACGATCTGCATGTTGGTCTCCACCAGCTTGGCCGCGCGCTGGGTCGACTCCGCGATCGCCTCGAATCCCTTGCGATACCAGGCGAAGGGGTCGTGCCGGAGCTCGTCCAGCGTGTCGGTCGGCACCACGCTCGGCATCGGCACCGCGCGGACGGTGTCAACGGCCGCGGCCTGTAGCTCGCCGATCGCGC
>DATFAJ010000747.1:0-7328 GCA_035254745.1 Candidatus Methylomirabilota bacterium
CGATGCTGAATATCGCGGCCGAACAGGAACGCGAGCCCGTCGGCGTCAGCCCGCCACACCAGCGCCCCGACCCGAATCGCCGGCCCCTCGGGCGGAATGAGCTCCAGCCGCACCGCGGTGCCGGTCCGGAGGCGCACCTTCGTTCTGATCCGTGCACCGTGCGCGCTGACATCCACGGCCTGGCACGCGTATCGACTGGTCCCCGCTTCGATGACGGCCGGCCATGAAATCCGCGTGCGAAGGTGCCGCCGCCGGTCGTGCTGCTCGGCCGTTGCCATGGGCACGTACCTCCTCGTGATCAGTGCGTCGCCGCGAGCGTGGTCGCCTGGAGGATCAGGCGTTGAGCCAGCTCCCACTGGCGAGCACGCTCCGTGACGGCTGCCTCGCGCGCGGCCTGGGCCCGCGCGAGCTGGGGGCCGGATCCGTTCCGGGTCAGCTCCGCGATCTCCGCCTCGGCCTTCACCTGCCGCCCCCAGACCTGGGCGCTTCCGATTAGAAGATCGCCCGCCTGGAAGAGGGTCGCTGCGAGTCCCTGGGTCTCCGGGTCGTTGAGCAGTCGGATGTAGCGATTCCTGAAGGCCCCCCACTGTCGTCGCAGCGTATTCATCTGCGTGGCGAAGGTCCCGGCGGTGAAGGCGCTCGGGTCGGCGAGCTGCTTGCTGACCTGCTGCAGGGTGCTCAGGTGGGACTGGAGCTCTCGACGATATTCCTGGCGGAACCCGTCCCCCGGCGTAAGGAGCGGAAGCTGATCTCGGGCCGTCTGGTTCCGTAGACGGACGAGGCCCTGGTTCGCCTCTTCCATGCACGTCATCCTCGTCCAGAGAAGCTGGCCTTGAGCCTCGGCCTCCGAGGCGCGACCCGCCGCACTCGCGCTCTGCTGGGCCGCCAGCGCCTGCCGCGCCTGCGCGGCGCACTCGCTCTTCATGGTGCTCAGGCGCAGGAACTCCGATCGCACTTGTCCGTCGGAGAGTCTCTCGACCCGAGGCGTCGGAGGGGTAGCCCCCGGGATTGTCACCTTGGGTTCCACGGCTGCTCCCGGGGACGCCGAGAGGCCGATGGCAGTCACAACCGCCGCTACCCTGACGACCACGCCCCCTGTCTGAGCAAGAGGCGAGCCACGCAGCTATCGCGGGAAGTATCGAGGCTATGCCGCCGGTAGAGCCTCCGGGTGTCGAAAATCCCGACAGCGGGACTGTCCCGGAGTCTCCGGCCTGACGTCCGTGGCGAGAGCTGTCAGGGCCCCGTTCCGGGGGTCCCCTCTCCAGCGTCACTCGGGCGGGGCTCACTCGCCTGTCGGACCAGCTCGCTGATACGAGCGAGAACGGCCCGGTGCTGATCCCGCTCCAGCAAGAACGCTTCGGCTTCCTGGCCGAGCCGGAGATTCTCGGCGCGCAGCTCGTCGATGCGACCGGCCTGCACCTTGAGCTGCCCGATCTCTTGCGCCATCGCGGCGAGTCGGCCCTGGAGCTCGTCCAGGCGCTCGACCCGCTCCTGCCAGAGGTTGAAGAGCTGCCGCCCTTCCTCGACCCACCGGGCGATGGCGACCTGGTCGGGACCCTCCGGAGCCGGCTCCGCCGTCTCGCGGTGGTCGTCCCGCCGTCGGCTCCTAGCCGCGAGCACCACCCCGAGCAGAACCGCGATGAGGAGGACGATGGCCGCCGCGAACAGCATGGCGGCAGGGTCCGCGGCGACTGCGGCGATCCAGCTCTCGACGCGACGCACCATCCCCTCCGAGTGGCCCACCTGCCTCTCCTCAGAAGGGCGTACTGTGGAGCGCGAGTATAAGTAACGCGGGCTGTGGGGTCAACCGACGGAGCCAGTCGACATGAGAAAGCGATCGGCGAGCATGGGGACCGTCTACACGGTCGGCCACTCCTCCCGCACCACTCGCGAGCTCCTCGAGCTGCTCCGCGCCCACGGAGTGGAGCAGGTCGTGGACGTTCGCACGATTCCCCGCTCGCGTCACAACCCGCAGTTCAATCGCCCCGCGCTGTCGCGCTCGCTCCACGCGGTCAGGCTCCGCTACCGGCACCTGAAGACGCTGGGCGGACTGCGCCACGCCCGGGCGGAGTCGACCAATCTCGGCTGGCGCAACGCCTCGTTTCGCGGCTTCGCCGACTACATGCAGACCGAGGAGTTCGCGGCGGGCCTCGCCCGCCTCGAGCGGATCGCGAGCCGGCACCCTACCGCCATCATGTGCGCGGAGGCCGTCCCGTGGCGGTGCCACCGCTCGCTGATCGCGGACGCGCTCACGGTGGCGGGGTGGCGGGTGCTCCACATCCAGAGCCGGCGGACCGCGCGCCGGCACCGGCGCACGCCCTTCCTGAAGGTGCGCGGCGGAACGCTCCGCTACCCGGCCCCGAGGAGGACGGTCTCTTGACGCGGCGTCTCTTTCAGCACATCCTCGGGCCGATCGGGACGCCCCCGGGAGACAAGGAGGAACGCCGATGACCACAACCCCGGCAGACCACGCCGAGCTGGAAGCCCTGGTGATCCAGGAAGTCGAGCGCCGCGTCGGCGACCTGCGCAAGGAGCTGAAGGAGGAGCTCGACGCCCTCCGCGAGCGCACCGTGGGCAACCGCGCCACCATCGTGGTGTTCAGCGGCGATCTGGACAAGGTGATGGCGGCGCTCGTGATCGCCACCGGCGCGGCCTCCATGGGCATGGAGGTCTCCATGTTCTTCACCTTCTGGGGGCTCTCGGTGCTCAAGAAGGAGCGCCAGCTCGGCGGCAAGGGCCTGCTCGAGAAGGCCTTCTCGGTCATGACGCCGGCCGGGATCGGGGGCCTGGGCGTCTCCAAGATGAACTTCGCCGGCGCGGGCGCCCTGATGCTGCGCAAGATGATGAAGGACAAGGACGTGGCCAGCGTCGAGGAGCTGTTCGCGATGGCGCGCGAGATGAACGTCCGGCTCGTGGCCTGCACCATGTCCATGGACGTCATGGGCGTGAAGGAGAGCGAGCTGATCGACCACCTCGAGTTCGGCGGCGTGGCGACGTACCTGGGCGACGCTTCCGACTCGAAGGTCACGCTGTTCATCTGAGCGGAGGGGCGAAGGGCGCGTCCATGGGGGACAGCACCGAGATCACGCCGCGCGAGCTCTTCGAGCGGCTGGTGACGCGCGGCGAGACGCCCCCCATCCTGGACGTGCGCAACGAGGACGAGTTCGCGGCCTGGAAGATCGAGGGCATCCGGCCGCTCGCCCATCTCAACGTGCCGTACTTCGGCTTCATCGACGAGCCCGAGCGCAGCGCCGAGCAGGTCGCGCGCGCGGGCGATAACTGGATCGCGGTGTGCGCGAAGGGCGACTCCTCCGCGTTCGTGGCCGAGATCCTCCGCGAGCGGGGCATGCGGGCGGTCAACCTCGTCGGCGGGATGGAGGCGTGGGGGAACCTGCACGTCCCGGTCCGGGTCGACGACGGCTCCCGCGGCTTCGAGCTCTGGCAGATCGACCGCTACGGCAAGGGCTGCCTCTCCTACGCCCTCCTCGCCGGGGGGCAGGCCATCATCGTCGATGCCTCGCGCCACCTCGAGGTCTACGAGACGTTCCTCCGCGAGCGCAGGGCCAGGGTCGTCCAGGTCCTGGACACGCACGTCCACGCCGATCACCTCTCCGGGGGCGCCGAGCTGGCCCGCCGCGCGGGCGCGCCGTTCTTCGTGGCGACCGGCGCGGGCGTCGACCTGCGCCGGGCGGTCCGCCCGCTGGTCGACGGGACCGAGCTGACGCTCGGAGGCGGCGCCGGCGGCGCCGCGGTCACCGTCCGCGTGATCGCGACCCCGGGCCACACGCCGGGCTCCATGTGCTACCTGGTGGACGGCCGGTGGCTCCTCTCCGGCGACACGATCTTCGTGAGCGGCATCGGGCGGCCGGACCTGGGCGGGCAGGTCGAGGTCTGGGGCCGCGCGCTGTTCCGCACGCTCCACGAAGGCCCGCTGAGCGCGCTGCCCGACGACGTCGTGGTCCTGCCCGCCCACTTCGCGTCACCCACGGAGCTGGACCGTCGGGGCGTCGTGGAGCGGCGGCTGGGCGACATCCGCGCGGCCTCGCCGGAGCTCGCCCTGCCGACGGAGGCGGCCTTCGTCGAGGCCATGCGCCGCGCCGTGAAGGCGCCGCCCGACGTGTACGGCAAGATCATCGCGGCCAACCTCTCCCCCGCGGACGTGCCCGACGAGCAGGCCTCGGAGTGGGAGCTCGGGAAGAACCAGTGCGCGGCGTCCGTCCCGGCGGCGCCGCGGGGCTGAACATCGGAAGGAGAGAGCTCGTGGAGAAGATCCTCGACGCGCGCGGCCTGAAGTGCCCCATGCCCATCGCCAAGGCCAAGAAGGAGCTCGAGTCTCTCGGCGCGCAGGACGTGCTCAAGGTCCTGGCCACCGACAAGGGCTCGGTGCTCGACATGCAGGGCTGGGCCAAGGCGAACAAGCGCATCAATCTCATCAAGCAGGAGACCGAAACCGACGAGAGCGGGCGGGAGATCTACGTCCACTACCTGGCGCGCCTCTCCTGATCGCGCCCTCTCGATGATCATCGACTGCGACGGGCACATCCTCGAGCCGCCCGACCTGTGGGAGAAGTATCTCGAGCCCCGCTACCGGAGCCGCGCGCTCCGGATCCGGGTCGGCGACGACGGCTACGAGTACCTGGAGATCGACGGCAAGCGCGCCACCCTGCCCCGCCCCGGTCAGCTCGGCACGCTGGGCGGCATGGGCAAGCGGGTCGACGAGGCGCGGCGGCTGCGCGAGCGGGCCATGAGCGGCGAGATGCGGCCCGACGAGGCGCGCGGGATCCGGCCGGGGCCGGAGCAGACCTACCTGCGTGGTGCCGCATTCGGCACCATGGACATGGGCGAGCGCGTGCAGCTGCTGGATCGCGAGGGCATGGCCCGGGCGATCCTCTACCCGACCCTCGGGCTCCTCTGGGAGGCCGAGCTGATGGACCCCGAGCTGTCGAGTGCGTACTGCCGCGCGTACAACCGCTGGATCGCCGACTTCTGCCGCGACTCCGGCGGCCGGCTGGTCCCGATCGCGCACCTCTCGCTGGGCGACCCCGCCGAGGCCGCGCGCGAGATCGAGCGCGCGGTGCGCGACGGCTGCCGCGGGGCCTTCGTGTGCCCGTTCACGATCACCCGCCGCCCCCACGGCGCCCCCGAGCACGACGCGGTCTTCGCGGCCGCGCAGGACCTCGACGTGCCGCTCGCGATCCACCCCACCTTCGAGCCGCCCGCCTGGAACGTCCATCACCGCTACGACAAGTTCGGCTGGGCGGTGTGGTACTTCGACCTCTTCGCCGGCCAGGGCGTGCAGCACGCCTTCGCGACGCTCTTCCAGCTCGGGGTCTTCGAGCGCTTCCCGAAGCTGCGGGTGGTGGTGCTCGAATCGCAGGCCGGCTGGATCGGCTACTTCCTGGATCGCGCGGACGCCATCTTCGCGGGCACCACGCTCGGCGCCACCGTCCGCCTCACCGAGAAGCCCTCGTACTACTTCAAGCGCCAGTGCTTCATCTCCGCCGACCCGGACGAGCGGACCATCCCGGCCATGATGCAGCTGGTCGGCGAGGACAAGTTCTTCTGGGCGAGCGACTACCCGCACCCCGACCATCCCGGCAACTACCTCGAGGAGCTCCGCGAGATGGTGGCGCCGATGCCGGACTCGGGCCGCCGCGCCATCCTGGGCGAGAACGTGGCCCGGGCCTACAAGCTGTCCTGAGAGGACGACGACCATGATCACGAGCTTCGGCAGCCTGTTCGCGGGTCACGTGGACCTGGACCACGAGGGGCTCGACGGCACCCCCGCGAACGATCGCTGGCTCTCCGACGAGCGTCTGGCGACGGTGTTCCCGAAGAGCGAGGCCATCGCGAAGCTGATGGACCGGACCGGCTACGACATCTTCTGGCTGGCCGAGCACCACTTCCAGCGCGAAGGCTACGAGTGCATCCCCAACGTGCTGATGCTGGCCCTGCACCTCTGCCACCTGACCCGGAACATCCGGATCGGCTGCGGCTTCAACATCGCGCCGATGTGGCACCCGATCCGGATGGCCGAGGACTTCGCCACCGCCGACTGGCTGACCGGCGGGCGCGTCGTGTTCGGGGTCGGGCGCGGCTACCACACTCGCGAGGTCGAGACCTTCGGCGCGCCGCTGCAGGATCAGGCCGCCAACCGCGAGCTGTTCGAGGAGCAGGTCGACCTCATCTTCACGTCCTTCAACCAGCGCGCCTTCTCGTACCGGGGCAGGCACTACACGATCCCGCCGCGCGTGCCCTACCGCGGCTACGAGCTCGAGGAGATCACCCTGGTGCCGCGGCCGAGGACGCTGCCGGTCGAGTGCTGGCAGCCGGTGGTCAGCGCGAGCCCGCGCGCGCTCGACTTCATGGCCAAGCACGACATCCGCGGCATCATCGGCGGCGGCGCGGCGCCCGGCGGCGCCAACGAGAAGGTGGTCCACGCCTTCCGCGAGGCGCGCGCCCGCGCCGGACGGGAGGGCGAGCCGGGCGAGGGGCTCTGCATCGGCTTCTCGTTCCACATCGCCGACAGCGTCGAGCAGGGCATCAAGGAGGCCACCCCGTTCTTCGAGGAGAACATCAAGATGTTCGCCCCGCTCGGCTTCGTGCCCGGCCTCACCCCCGAGCAGATCGAGGCGGTCGCCGACCCGAAGCGCGCGCGTCAGGCCAACCTGCCCACCCTGCGCCACGCGGTCAAGGCGGGGAGCTGGCTGATCGGCCCGCCCGAGCTCATCACCGAGCAGCTCATGGAGATCCAGCACAAGTACCCCGGCCTCGAGGTCGTCAACGTCGGTCAGCCGGTCGGCACGCCGCAGGCGGTGATCCTCGAGCAGCTCGAGCGCTTCTCGGCGCAGGTCATGCCGGCCTTCAAGCGCAGGTAGGCGCGCCGAGCCGGGCGACGTCGAAGCCGTACAGGCGCGCGGTGTTGGCGCCGGCGATCTTGGCCTGCTCCTCCTCCGGGACGCCGGCCAGGATCTCGGCCAGGATCTTCCGGGACTGGGGGAACGTGGACTCGCTGTGGGGATAGTCCGAGCCCCACATGAGGTTGTCGACCCCGATCGCGTCGCGCAGCCGGATCCCGATCGCGTCCTCCTGGAAGCTCAGGAAGACGTTGCGGTGGAAGAAGTCGCTCGGCCGCATCCCGTCCTTGAAGCGGTAGAGCGCCTCCTCGTGCCGCTCGCGATACGTGTAGTCCATGCTGGAGAGCACGTGCGGGGCCCACGCGAGCTCGAACTCCACGATGGCCACTCGCAGGCCGGGATGGCGCTCGAACACGCCGGAGAAGATCATGTCGCACATCGAGATGGCGGGGTAGAAGGCCTTCGTCGACC
>DATFAJ010000748.1:0-2302 GCA_035254745.1 Candidatus Methylomirabilota bacterium
GCGCTCGAGGCGCCGACCCGTCAGATCGCGGAGAACTCGTCGGTGGACGGCGGGGTGGTCGTCAACCAGATGCGCACCGGCAAGGGCAACATGGGCTTCGACGCCGCGCGGAAGGAGTACGTGGACCTGGTGGAGGCGGGCATCATCGATCCGACCAAGGTCGTGCGGGTCGCGCTGGAGAACGCGGTGTCGGTGGCGAGCCTGCTGCTGCTCACCGAGGCCACCCTGACCGAGGTGCCCGAGAAGAAGGAGGAGCCCGCCGGGGCGCGCGGCTTCGAGGGCGAGTGATGCTCGTCCGGGACGTGATGCAGGCGCACCCGGTGACCGCGACCGCCGAGACGCGCCTGTCCCACCTGCTGCGGGTGCTCCGGCAGCGCGGGTTCCGGCACGTCCCGATCGTGGACGGCGAGCGGCTGATCGGCATCGTGTCCGACCGTGACGTCAAGCAGGCCCTGGCCTCCGCGGCGCAGAGCGCCGACGGGCGGGAGCGCGATCGACTCATCGACGGGCTGACCGCGGGCGGGATCATGACGCGCTCCGTGATCACGATCGGGCCCATGTTCGGCGTCGAGGACGCGGCCCGGCTCATGGCGACCCGCAAGATCAGCGCGCTCCCGGTCACCGAGGGCGATCGGCTCCTCGGCCTGGTGACCGAGACCGACGTGCTCGGCCTGTTCGTGCGGGCCATGGGCGCGCTCGAGCCCTCGAGCCGGGTCGACGTGCTGCTGCGGGAGCCCGGGGCGAGCCTGGGCGAGGTCGTGCGGGCGATCGAGGGAACCGGCACCCGGATCTCGAGCGTCATGACCCTCGAGGACTCGACCGGCCAGCGGGAAGTGGTGCTGCGGCTGGCGACGATCGATCCGCGTCCGGCCCTCCGGGCGCTGGAGGCGGGCGGCCACCGGACACGGGACGCCGGGCGGGTGACGACCGCGCCCTCGTGAGCGCGAGCAACCAGCTCATCGGCGACCGGCTCGGCGAGGCGGCCGACCTGCTCGAGCAACAGGGGGCGAATCCATTCCGCGTTCGCGCCTACCGCGAGGCGGCGCGGACCGTCGGTCGCCTCGCGGAGGGTCTCGGGGAGATCTACGAGCGCGGCGGCGTCGAGGGCCTGGACGCGCTGCCGGGGATCGGCCCGCGCATCGCGGCCGCGATCGCCGAGCTGCTCCGCACCGGGCGCTGGAGCCAGCTCGAGCGGATGCGCGGCAGCCTCGACGCCGAGCAGCTCTTCCAGAGCATCCCCGGCGTGGGACCGACGCTCGCGCAGCGACTCCACGAGGTCCTGCGCGTGGACACGCTGGAGGCCCTCGAGCTGGCCGCCCACGACGGACGGCTGGCCGCGGTGCCCGGCATCAGCCGCCGCCGCGCCGCCGCGCTGCGGGCCTCGTTGGCCCAGATGCTGGGGCGGGTCCGAGGCCGTCCCCGCGAGCCGATGGAGGAGCCGCCGGTCGAGGTGCTGCTCGACGTGGATCGCGAGTATCGCGCCGCGGCCGCGGCCGGGCAGCTGCCCCGGATCGCGCCGCGCCGGTTCAACCCGACCGGGGAGGCGTGGCTGCCGATCCTCCACACCGAGCGCGACCACTGGCACTTCACCGCGCTCTTCTCCAACACGTTCCGCGCGCATGCGCTGGAGCGCACGCGCGACTGGGTCGTCGTGTACTTCCACGCCGACGCGCACCCGGAAGGCCAGCGGACGATCGTGACCGAGACGTCGGGGGCCCTCGAGGGCCGACGCGTGGTCCGCGGCCGCGAGAGCGAGTGCCTAGTCGCCTACGGGATCGCGGAGAGGAGCCAGGGCACCCCGAGCCCGAGCAGGACCACGAGGAAGAAGGCGGCGGTCGCCCCCCCGAGCGTCCAGAACGTACCCCGGCCGATGTACCCGCTGCCGAAGTAGATCGGCGCCGGGCCGGTCGCGTAGGGCGTGAGCACGCCCATGAGCCCGATCGAGTAGCACAGGAGCAAGGCGAGCGGCCGGGTCGGCAGATCGGGCATGGCGACGCCCGCGGCCAGGAATGCCGGGAGCAGGGCGGTGGTGTGCGCGGTCAGGCTCGCGAACATGTAGTGGGCGGCGAAGAACACCGTGACCAGGAGCACCAGCCGGGTCGTGACCGGCAGCGGGGACAGGCCGGCGGTCACGTGCGCGGCGAACCACGCGAGAAAGCCGACCCGCTGGAGACCGTCGGCCAGCGTCACCAGCGTGGCGAACCAGACGAGCACGCGCCAGGCGTCCCGGTACGCGAGCACGTCCCGCCAGGACAGGACGCCCACCAGCATCATCAGACAGAAGGCGACGAGCGCCGCGGTG
>DATFAJ010000749.1:0-4942 GCA_035254745.1 Candidatus Methylomirabilota bacterium
CGGCGGTAGCGCGCCGTTCGCGCGGCGGTCGGTCGACGCGGGGTGGGGCCGGGGGCGGCCTCCCCGGGACACGCTGACTCGCGACCGTCTTCGCGGTACAGTCGAGCCACGAGAGGGAATGTCGCCGGCTTCGATGACGCGCAGAAGCCACGGTCCCGGGGAGGCCGCCCCCGGCCCCACCCCGCTCCGGTCGGCGGTCACCGACGCGCACACCACACCACGATTCTCACTACTGGAGAGTGACATGGGCTATGAGACGGTGCGGTACGAGGTGAAGGAGGGGGTTGGGACGATCACGTTGAGCCGGCCGGAGGCGTACAACGCGCTGAACCTGGCGCTCGGGCGGGACCTGTTCCACGCCGCGCTGGAGGCCGACGAGGATCGGGCGGTGCGGTGCATTGTGATCACCGGCGCGGGGAAGGCGTTCTGCGCGGGCGGCGACGTGAAGGACTTCGCGGACAACCCGGACCGCATCGGGGCCCTGATCAAGGAGCTGACCACCTACCTGCACGGCGCGATCTCGCGCCTGGCCCGCGCGCCCAAGCCGGTGGTGATGGCGGTCAACGGGATCGCGGCGGGCGGGGGCATGAGCCTGGCCCTCTCCGGCGACCTGGTGGTGGCCGCGGAGTCGACGAAGTTCACCATGGCCTACTCGAAGATCGCGGCCTCGCCCGACGGCTCGTCGTCGTACTTCCTGCCCCGCATGATCGGGCTGCGTCGCGCGCTGGAGCTGCACTACACGAACCGGGTGCTCTCGGCCCGCGAGGCGATGGACTGGGGTCTGGTCAACCGGGTGCACCCCGACGCGGAGTTTCCCGGAGCGGTCGCGGCCCTGGCCCGCGAGCTGGCGCAGGGGCCGACGCTCGCCTTCGGCCGGGCCAAGCTGCTCTTCCACCAGTCCACCCAGGAGAGCCTCGAGACGCAGATGGAGCTCGAGGCCCAGGCCATCGCGGCCAGCGGGCACACCGAGGACTTCCGCAACGGGGTGGTCGCCTTCGCCCGCAAGCAGCCGGTCACCTTCGCCGGTCGCTGAGCGCCGCCCCGCGTGAGCCGACCCGATCCCGCGGAGCCCGGCCGTCGCCTCGACGAGATCCTGGCCGCGGCCGAGCGGCTGATCCGGCCGGTGCCGGAGAGGGAGATGGGCGACCTTCGCGACACCGCGTTTCGGATCTTCCGCCTCGGCCTGGCCTTCGTCGACGGGATGGACCGCGGCCGCCTGGCCGGCGACGCGCGACACGAGCGCGCGCCCGAGGACCTGCGCGACGGGGCCTCGGTCGCGCGGTACGGCGCCCTCGTGCGCGGTCGGGTGGGGGGCTGGTTCGAGGGCGCGGGGCCCCGCGAGCTCACGCGCATCATCGATGGGCCCGACGGCCCGCGGCCCGGCTGGGAGCGGCTCGAGCAGGTCACCGACGAGGCGGCCGGGCACCTGCGCCGGCTTCAGGCCGGGCTGGAGCGCTCGGGCCGGGTGTCGTAGCCGCGTGAGCGGAGCGGATCCCCGCACCGGCGAGGCGCGCCTCACCTGCGCCCGCTGCCAGACGCCGAACCCGTCGAGCCATCGCTTCTGCGTGGAGTGCGGGCAGGCCCTGCCCTCGTCCTGCCCCCGCTGCGGCTTCGCGCACGAGCCCGGGGCGCGCTTCTGCGGCGGCTGCGGCCAGCCCATCGCGGTCGCCGGTCCGATGGCCGATCGCTTCGCGTCGCCGGACGCCTACACCCCGCCGCACCTGGCCGAGAAGATCCGGACCGCGCGCGGGGCGGTGGAGGGTGAGCGCAAGCAGGTGACGGTGCTCTTCGCGGACATGAAGGGCTCGCTCGAGCTGCTCGCCGACCGCGATCCGGAGGACGCCCGCCGCATGCTGGACCCGGTGCTGGCGCTCATGATGGAGGCGGTCCACCGCTACGAGGGCACCGTCAACCAGGTCCTCGGCGACGGGATCATGGCGATCTTCGGCGCGCCCGTCGCGCACGAGAACCACGCGGTGCGCGCCGCCTATGCGGCCCTGCGCATGCACGAGGGCGTGAGCGGCCTGGCCCGCGAGCTCCGTCGCGCGGAGGGGCTCGACGTGCAGATCCGCATCGGGCTCAACTCGGGCGAGGTGGTCGTGCGCTCGATCGGCAGCGACCTGCACATGGAGTACACCGCGGTCGGGCAGACCACACATCTCGCCGCGCAGATGGAGCGACTGGCTCGACCGGGGGCGACGCTCCTGACCGCGGAGACCCGGCGGCTGGCCGAGGGGTACGTCGCGGTGACGGCCCTCGGCCCGGTGCCGGTGCGCGGCCTCGCCGAGTCGGTCGAGGTGTACGAGCTGACCGGGCCCGGCCCGGCGCGCTATCGCCTGCAGGCCGCCACCGTGCGCGGGCTCTCCCGCTTCGTCGGCCGCGAGAGCGAGGTGGCCCTGCTCCGGCAGGCCCTCGATCGGGCCCGGGCCGGCCAGGGGCGGATGGTGGCCCTGGTGGGCGAGCCCGGCGCCGGCAAGTCCCGCGTCATCCGCGAGTTCACGGAGGGGCCGTGGATCGCGGGCGCGCTCGTGCTCGAGGGCCGCCCGGTCGCGTACCGGGCGACCCCGTCGTGGCTCCCGGTCATCGAGGCGCTGCGCCGCTACTTCCAGGTCGAGCCGCAGGACGACGCGCGGGTCATCCGGGAGAAGATCGCGGCCAAGGTCGTGGCCCTCGACCCGGCGCTCGAGCCGACCGTTCCCGCGCTCCACGCGCTCGCCGATCTGGAGCCGGAGGATCCGGCGTGGCGGCAGCTCGATCCGCCGCAGCGCCGGCGCCGCATCCAGGACGCGGTGCGGAACCTGCTGCTCGCGGAGACCCGCCGGCAGCCGGTGGTGCTGATCGTCGAGGACCTGCAGCGCATCGACGAGGAGACGCAGGCGCTGGTCGACGGTCTGGTGGATCGCCTGCCGGGCACCCGCCTGCTGATCCTGGCCACCTACCGGCCGGAGTACCACCACGCCTGGGGCAGCCGGCCCGGCTACACGCAGATCCGGATCGATCCGTTCCCGCCCGAGATCGCCCGCGCTCTGCTCGATACGCTCCTCGGCTCCGATCCGGGCCTGGAGCCGCTCAAGGCGGTGCTGGTGACGCGCACCGACGGCAACCCGCTCTTCCTCGAGGAGAGCGTGCGGGCCCTGGTCGAGGCCCAGGCCCTGCTCGGCGAGCCGGGCGCGCGCCGGCTCGCCAAGCCGCTCGAGACCATCCAGGTGCCGGGCAGCGTGCAGGCGGTGCTGGCCGCCCGCATCGACGGCCTGAGCGCCCTGGCCAAGCACGTGCTGCAGTCCGCGTCGGTCATCGGCCGGGACGTGCCGCTCCCCGTCCTGGAGGCCATCGCGGACCTGCCGGAGGAGATGCTGCGCGCCGGGCTCGCGCAGCTCCAGGCGGGCGAGCTGCTCTACGAGGCGAGCTTCTTCCCCGAGGTGGAGTACACGTTCAAGCACACGCTCACCCACGAGGTCGCCTACGGCAGCCTGCTGCACGAGACGCGGCGGGCCCTGCACGCCCGCATCGTCGAGGTCACCGAGGCGCTCTACCCGGGTCGACTGGGCGAGCACGTCGAGCGGCTGGCCTTCCACGCCCTCCGCGGCGGCCTGCGCGACCGGGCGGTGGAGTTCCTGCGCCAGGCCGGGCTGCGGGCGGCCGCACGCTCGGCGCACCGTGAGGCGGTGACCTTTTTCGAGCAAGCGCTCGAGATCCTCGAGGCCGACGGCCCGCACGAGACCGCGCTGCCGACCGCGATCGACCTGGTCTTCGACCTGCGCGCCTCCCTGGCGCCGCTCGGGGAGTTCACCCGCACGCTGGCACACCTGCGCCGCGCCGAGACGCGCGCCGAGACCCTCGGCGACCGCTGGCGGCTCGGCTGGGTGTCCGCCTACCTCACCCAGTCGTACTACACCCTGGGCGAGCAGGCCGACGCGATCCGCTCGGCGGAGCGCGCGCTCGGGATCGGGGCCGAGCTCGGCGACCGCCCGCTCCAGATCGCCGCGTCCTTCGGCCTCGGGCAGGCCCATCACGTGCTCGGCGTGTATCCCGCGGCCCAGCGGCATCTCCGGAGCGCGGTGGCGGCGGTGGAGGGCGAGCTGGTCCGCGAGCGCTGGGGCATGGCCGGCCTCGTGTCGGTGGCCGCGCGCATCTGGCTCGCCGCCTCGCTGGCCGAGGTCGGCGAGTTCGACGAGGCGCTCGAGTGCATCCACGCCGGCCTGGCGGTGGCGGAGGCCGCGGACCACCCGTGGAGCATCGCGGGGAGCCTCATGACCCTGGGCTTCGTCCATTTGAGCCGCGGGCATCTCGAGGCCGCCATCCCGGTGGTCGACCGCGGGATCGCCTTCTCGCGGGAGATGGATCTGACCGCCTGGCTGCCGATGCTCCTCTGCGTTCGCGGCGCGGCGGACGCCCGCGGCGGGCGCGTGGCCGAGGGAGTGCTGCTGATGGAGGAAGGGGTGGGGCGCGCGGCGAGCCTGCGGATCCTGAGCCGGCAGGCCCTCCGCCTGAGCTGGCTCGCCGAGGGATACCGGCTGGCCGGGCGCGTCGAGGAGGCGGTGACCACCGCGCGCGAGGCGCATCGGCTCGCCGCCGAGCACGAGGAGCGGGGCTACGCGGCGAACGCGCTCCGCATGCTGGGCGAGGCCACCGCGGCGGCGGACCCGACCGGGGCCGCGCGGCACGGCGCCGGCGCGCTCGTGGGCGCGCAGGCCCTCGGCATGCGCCCGCTCGAGGCCCTGTGCCGCCTCGACCTCGGCGCGCTGGCCGCGCGAGCCGGCCGCCGCGACGAGGCGCGCGACCACCTGACCGCCGCGCTCCGCATGCTCCGCGCCATGGACATGCGCCACTGGCTGCCGGCCGCCGAGTCCGCGCTCGCCGCGCTCTAGCCTCGGGCTACTGATGGGCGGGTTCGACCGAAACCGGACGGGTGGCGGCGTGGGCGGCTGCCGCACGGCCGAGC
>DATFAJ010000750.1:0-4630 GCA_035254745.1 Candidatus Methylomirabilota bacterium
GAGGGCCGGGGTGAGGGGCGAGTGGCCAGCGCAAGGGCAATGCGTCGGAGCACCCCGTCGGTATTCCCGAGCGCCTCGTTATTCCAGAACCGAAGCACGCGGTAGCCGAGCGCTTCGAAAAGAGCCGTTCGCTCAGCGTCAGCCCCGGTCTGCACCGCATGGTGCCCACCGTCAAGCTCCACGATCACCTTCAGCTCCCGGCAGCAGAAGTCGACCACGTACGGGCCAACCGGCACCTGACGCGCGAACTTCGCCCCTTGCAGGCGGCGATCGCGGAGCCGTGCCCATAGCCGACGCTCCGCGTCGGTTTGACGACGGCGGAGGCCGCGGGCGTAGTCGCGCGGGGATTCGCAGACCCCGCTGGTCGTGCGCGCGCCCCTCACCCTGCCCTCTCCCCTGAGGGGAGAGGGCGAGCAGGAAGTCTCCAGCATCGGACCCCTCACCCTGCCCTCTCCCCTGAGGGGAGAGGGTGTGTGGAGCGCGAGGCTCATGGGGAGAGCTGGCGGAGGGCGGCGCGGTGAGTGTTGCGCATGAGCATCGCGATGGTCATGGGGCCCACGCCCCCCGGCACCGGGGTGATGGCGCGGGCCTTCGCGGCCACCGAGTCGAAGTGCACGTCACCGGTGACCTTGCCGGTGGGCAGGCGGTTGACGCCCACGTCGATGACCACCACCCCCTCGCGCACCATGTCGCCGGTGACGACGCCGGCCTTGCCCGCCGCCACGCACAGGATGTCGGCGCGGCGGCAGTGGGCGGCCAGGTCGCGCGTGCGGGTGTGGCACATGGTCACGGTGGCGTTGCGCGCGAGGAGGAGCTGGGCGAGCGGCTTGCCGACCAGGCGCGAGCGGCCCACCACCACCGCCTCCGCTCCCTCGATCGGGATGCCGTAGTGATCGAGGATCTCCATGCACCCCGCCGGCGTGCACGGCACCGCCCCCGGCTTGCCGCCGAGCAGGTTGCCCAGGTTGACCGGGTGCAGGCCGTCCGCGTCCTTCTCGGGCGCGATCGCGGCGACCGCCGCGTCCTCGTCCATGCCCTTGGGCAGCGGCAGCTGCAGCAGGATCCCGTGGATGGCGGGGTCGCGATTGATCCCCGCGATGGTGGCGAGCAGCTCGGCCTGCGTGCAGCCCTGCGGGAAGAGGTAGTCGCGCGTGGTGATGCCGACCTCGTCGGCCGCGCGCTTCTTGTTGCGGACGTAGATCTGCGAGGCGGGATCCTCGCCGACCAGGATGACCGCGAGGGTGGGGTGCACCCCCGTCTTCTCGCCGAGCGCCGCGACGGCGGCCTTGACGTCGGCCAGAACCTTCGCCGCGACCTCCTTGCCGCTCAGGATCAGCGCCGACACGGTCAGCCGGCGAGGGGGACGCGAAGACGCTCGATGGACAGCCCGCGACCGGTCTCGGGATCGATGCGGATCACCGCGCCCTGGAGCATGGCCGGCCCCTTGGCGGGCTCGAAGCGGTTCGGCATCTGGGACAGGAAGCGGCCGAGGGCCAGCTCCGGCTCCACGCCGATGACCGAGTCCACCGGGCCGGTCAGCCCGAGGTCGGTGATGTACGCGGTGCCCTTCGGGAGGAGCCGCTCGTCCGCGGTCTGCACGTGGCGATGGGTGCCGACCACCGCGCTCACCCGCCCGTCGAGGTACCAGCCCATGGCCTGCGACTCCGAGGTGGCCTCCGCGTGCATGTCGACGACGATGAGCGACGTCTCCGCCCGCAGCCGCTCCAGCTCCTCGTCCGCCTTGCGGAAGGGGCAATCGAGCTGCGGGAG
This sequence comes from Candidatus Methylomirabilota bacterium, assembly GCA_035254745.1. GTDB lineage: Bacteria > Methylomirabilota > Methylomirabilia > Rokubacteriales > CSP1-6 > CAMLFJ01. The sequence continues at coordinate 1,771 of DATFAJ010000750.1, forward strand.
GAACACGCGGCCCATCAGGTTGAGCACCGCGACCTTGTGCGGCCCGGCCTTCACCACGATCGACCCCGCCCCCGGCGTGCCGGGCGGATAGTTGGCCGGGCGCAGGAGCAGGTTCTCCTTGTTGATGTACTCGATGATCTCCTTCTTGTCCCAGATGTGGTTGCCGGAGGTCATCACGTCCACGCCCTGCTCGAGGAACGTCCGCGCGATCAGCGGCGTCACCCCGAAGCCGGAGGCGGAGTTCTCCACGTTGACCACCGCGAGATCGGCCTCGTGCTGCTTCTTGAGCTTGGGCAGCAGCATCTGAACTGCCCGGCGGCCGGGCTCCCCGAAGACGTCGCCCACGCAGATGACGGTGATGGGCTTGGTCACCGCGCCACCTCGACCGCGCGGGTCTCGCGGATGACGACCACCTTGATGTGACCGGGGTACTGCATCTCGGCCTCGATGCGCTTGGAGATGTCCTTGGCGAGCTGGTGGGCGTCCAGATCCGAGATCTGCTCGGCCTTGGTCATGATCCGCAGCTCCCGCCCGGCCTGGATCGCGTAGCAGAGCTCCACGCCCTTGTAGGACATCGCGATCTCCTCGAGCTTGGCCAGGCGCTTGATGTAGCTCTCGAGCACGTCGCGCCGCGCCCCCGGCCGCGCGGCCGAGATGCCGTCGGCGGCCTCGGTCAGCACCGCCTCGATGGTCTCCGGCTCGACGTTCTCGTGGCCGCACAGCGCCGCGTTGATGACCTGCGGCGACTCGTTGTACTTGGTGAGCACCTGCAGCGAGAGCTCGGGGTGACTCCCCTCCTGCTCGTGGGTGAGGGCCTTGCCGATGTCGTGGAGCAGCCCCATGCGCTTGGCCAGCTGCACGTCGGCGCCGATCTCGGCCGCCATCATGCCGGCCAGCCACGCCACCTCCTTCGAGTGCTGGAGGCAGTTCTGCCCGTAGGAGGTGCGGTACTTCATCCGCCCCACCAGCTTGATCAGCTCGGGGTGGAGCCCGTGCACGCCCACCTCGAAGCAGGCCTTGTCCCCCTCCTCGCGGATGTGCTGCTCCATGTCCTTCTTGACCTTCTCGACGACCTCCTCGATGCGGGCGGGGTGGATGCGGCCGTCGGCGATCAGCTTCTGCAGCGCCAGCCGGGCGATCTCGCGGCGGTAGGGATCGTAGGCCGAGATCAGGACCGCCTCCGGGGTGTCGTCCACGATCAGGTCCACCCCGGTGAAGCCCTCGAGGGCCCGGATGTTCCGGCCCTCGCGGCCGATGATGCGGCCCTTCATGTCGTCCGAGGGCAGGTCCACGATCGACACCGCGGTCTCCACCGTGTAGTCGGGGGCGAGCCGCTGGATGGTGGTGGCCAGGACCTCCTTGGCCTTCATGTGGGCGGTCTCGCGGGCCTCCTCCTCGAGGCGCATGCCCAGGAGCTGCGCCTCGCGACGCGCCTCGAGCTCGGCCTGGGCCAGGACCTGCCGCTTGGCCTCCTCGGCGGTGAGCCCCGCGATGGACTCGAGCTTGCGGCGCTGCTCCTCCATCGCCGAGCCGAGCCGGGCCTCCTTCTCGCCAAGGCTCCGCTCCCGATCGGCGAGCGCGCGGTCGCGGCCCTGCACGTCGCTCTCCCGCCGGTCGAGCTGATCGAGCCGCCGCCCGAGCTGCTCCTCCTGCTGGAGGACCCGGCGCTCGACCTCCTGGATCTCCCGCTGGCGGGCCCGCGACTCCTGGTCCAGCTCCGCCCGGACCTTCAGGGCCAGCTCCTTGGCCTCGAGGTCGGCGTTGCGGATCCGGGCCTCGGCCTCGCGCACCTTACCGTCGGCGTCGGCGCGGGCCTGGTCGACCAGGCGCTTGGCGTCCTCGAGGATGCGGGCGGCGCGCGTCTCGGCGTCGCCGAGCGTCCGCGCGGTGGCGGCGCGGGATCCGAAATACCCGACAAAGAGGGCGAGGACCGCGACCAACGGCAGTAGCACCAGCCACGGCATCGAAATCATCGATCACTCCATCCCGGGGCGAGGCCCGGGCCGGATCGTGTGCACTCGGGGCTGCGTGCAGCAAATAGCCGCTAAAGTTGACGAATTATAGGCCGGGGAAAAGCGGAATGTCAACGAACCCGCGAGTGTTGCGGAAGTGCAACGGAGGGAAAGAGCCCCACCTCTGCCGTGTGCCGACGGTGTTTCGAACCTGGTATTCACCAGGTGGGCGCCAAAATAGAGGGCTTCAGGCTTCCCCTCTAGGAGGGGCATGCGCACCACCCTCGTGAGCGGCTCCCAATCTTTAAACGAGGTTGAAACTTCCCCCCGGCATCACGAACAGTGCAGGGCCTCTCCTGTGTACCCCCGGCCCGGTGGGCCGGTCAAGCGAATCGTTACTTCTCGGGGACGACCGCGTCCAGGAGTTGGCGCAGCGCGCCGAGGCGGGCGGTCACGTCCTTGTGGTCGACTTCCTGGTCCTTGCGCTCGTCCCGCAGGCGGAACAGCTCGTCGGTGATGTCGAGCGCGGTCAGGGCCAGCACCCGGGCCGCGTCCTGCCCCGCCGAGTCGCCCCGGATCTCCCGGGCGCGCTGGTCGACGAAGGAGGCGAGCTGTCGGACGTAGTCGGGGCCGGCCTCGCTGCGGATCGGATACTTCTGCCCCAGGATCTCGATGTCGACCCGCTGCTTCTCGGCCATGGCGTCCCCTCTCTTGCTACCCTCTAGTACTGCCCTCTATTACTGAATGTCGAGCCGGTCCAGCTCTTTCAGGATGCCGTCCACCTGCGCCAGCACTTCCTTGCGCTCCTGCCGCAGGCCGGTCAGCTCGGCCCGGTCGCCTTCCGCCGCCGCCAGCTTGGCCTCGACCCCGGCCACCTTGGCCTGCAAGGAGTCGCGCTCCTTGCGCAG
>DATFAJ010000751.1:0-4857 GCA_035254745.1 Candidatus Methylomirabilota bacterium
TCCGGCAGGCGCGCGATGACCTGTTCCAGCGTGTCGGCGGCCAGCCGCGCCGCGGTCGCCGCTTCCTCCATCCGTCCCGCGGCCGCCTCGCCCCGGGCGAGGAGGTGCGCGGCCTGCCACGTCAGGGTGGGATAGCCGACGCGCCGGGCGACAGCCAGCGCCTCGCCGAGGGCCCCGCGGGCGTCGTCGCGCTGCCCGGCCTCGAGGAGGATCTGGCCGCGGAGGGCGAGGGCCTTCGCCTCGTACTTGAGCGACCCGGTGCCGCGCGCCTGCCGGAGCGTCTCGTCGGCGTGCTCGAGCGCGCGCGCGGGATCGCCGTTCACGATCAGCGCCTCGCTGAGGTACGCGCTCAGATGGAGCGACCACCGCCACCGGTGAGCGCCGAAGGCGTACTTCTCCACCCGCTCCTTGGTCTCCTCCATGAGGGTGAGGGCGCGTCGGGGATCTCCCAGGTTGAGCTCGTCCAGGCCCAGGTTGATCAGGGAGCTGACCTCGACGTTGGCGTTCTTGGCCCCCCGGCCGATCTCCGCCGCCTCGCGGTTGTACTCGGTGGCGCGCCGAAAGTCCCCCAGCTCCTGGTAGAGCCAGCCCAGGGTGTTGGTGAGCCGGCCCATGATGAACGAGTTGTTGCGGTCGCGCGCCTTGGCCAGCCCATCGTCGATGGTGGCGAGCGCCTCCACGTAGTGCCCGAGGCCGATCTGGCTCAGGCACAGGAACGCGCCCGCGATCATGTCGGAGAGGCCGTCGCTGATCTCGCGCGCGGCCGCCGCGGCCTCCCGGCTCGTATCGATGGCCCGGGCGAACTCGCCGCGCCAGTTGGCGTGGGCCCCGAGCCAGGTGAGGTTCACCGCCACCGTGTCCGCGAAGCCGGCGGCCCGGGCGATGCCGAGCGACTCCTCGAACAGCCGGTCGCCCTCCGCCGGGTCGCCGTCCGCCTGCGAGGCCAGGCCGAGATAGCAGAGGCTCCGCGCCACCACGTGCTGGTCGCCGGTCTCCCGGCCGATGGCGAGGGCCTCCTGGGCAAAGCGGCGGCAGCGGTCGATGCCCGCGTTGTTGAAGGTGAGGAACTGGCTGTAGGAGATCTCGACCAGGGCCTCGCCCTCGCGCACCCGGTCGCCCGAGCTCCGGGCCACGTCGCGCATGAGCTCGAACGCGGCGATCGAGTCGGCGTAGCGGGCGAGCAGGCGCAGGGCCTCGCCCCGCCGGTGGTGGACCTCCACGATCCGGGTCGGGGCGAGCGGAGGCGTCACCCGTGCGCCGACCTCGAGGGCCCGCGCGTAGAAGTCGAGCGCGGCCTGGTTCGCGTAGGCCGCCTTCGCGCGGTCGCCGGACCGCACGAGGTAGGTGAAGGCCTTCTGCCAGTCCTCGCCGTTCTCGAAGTGGTGGGCCAGCTCCTCGGCGTGCTCGGCGAGCCGATCCGCGTAGATCTCCTCGATCGCGCGGCCGACCGCGCGGTGCAGCTCGCGCCGGCGCTCCTTGAGCAGGCTCTGGTAGGCGACGTCCTGGATGAGGGCGTGCTTGAAGATGTAGGACGGCTCGGGGGCGAGGCCGAGCTCGTAGATGATCTCGAGCTCCTTCAGCTCTTCCAGGAGCTCGGGGAGCCGCTCGCTGACCCCCGCGACCCGCTCGAGCAGCCGCCCGAGGAACTGGCGTCCGATGACCGAGGCGAGCTGCACCGTGCGCTTGCCGTCCTCGCCCAGCCGGTCGAGGCGGGCCATGATGATGCCCTGGATGGTGTCGGGCACGTTCAGCGGGCCCACGCCTTCGACGATCCGGTAGACGCCCCCGTCCCGTCGGAGCACCCCCAGGTCCAGCAGGGTCTTGGTGACCTCCTCGATGAAGAGGGGCACGCCCTCCGCCTTGTCGAGCAGGGCCCGGCGCAGCGCGGGGGGCAGGTCGTCGGCGCCGAGCACGTGACCGGCCATCGCCACCGCGTCGGCCTCGGACAGGGCGTGGAGCGTGAGCGTGGTGTGGAAGCTGCGGGCGGGGACGGGGGGCGCGTAGCCCACCCGGTAGGTGAGGATCACCATGAGCGGCACGCTGGCCACCGCGTCGGTCATCGAGGCGAGGTACTCCTCGGTCCCGGCGTCGATCCAGTGCAGGTCCTCGAAGACCAGGACGAGCGGGCGCAGACGCGCGCCGCGGAGCGACAGGGCGCGGAGGGCCTCGAAGCACTTCTGCCGGCGCGCGCTCGCCTCCATGTCGAGGATGGCGCGGTCGCCCGGGTCGACCGAGAGCAGGTAGCGGACGTACGGAATGTGGGCCTCGAGCTCGCCCATGCGGCGCATGCCGTGCTCGACCTTGGCGATGATCTCCGGCTCGCCGTCGAATTCCTCGATGTGGAAGTTGAGCCGGAGCTGGTCGATGAGGGGCAGGAACGGGATGGACTGGCCGAACGAGACGCACTGTCCCTCCAGCCAGGTGGCGCGCTCGTCGGTCCCCATGACCGCCCGCCGGAACTCGAGGAGCAGGCGCGACTTGCCGATGCCCGCGTCTCCGGCCAGGGACACGACCTGGCCGTGGCCGCGCTTGACCTGGGCGAAGCGCTCGAGCAGGGCCTCCACCTCGCGGGCGCGTCCCACCAGCGGGGTGAGCCCGCGCTCGACGGCCGCGTCGAGCCGGGAGCGCCGCGCGCGGGCCCGGAGCACCTCGAACGCGTGCACCGGCGCGCGGCCCTTCACCGTGAGCTCGCCCAGGTCGAGCGTCTCGAAGAAGCCGGCGATGGCGGCCTGGGTGGCCGCGCTCACCACCACGCTGCCGGGACGGGCGTTCTGCTGCAGGCGTGCGGCCAGGTTGGTGGTGTCCCCGACCGCGGTGTAGTCCATCCGCAGGTCGTCGCCGATCTTCCCGACCACCACCGGGCCGGTGTGAAGGCCGATCCGCATCTGCACGTGGAGGCCCCGCTGGGCCTGCAGCTCGCGATCGTAGTCCCGGAGCGTCCGCTGGACCGCCAGCGCCGCGTGCGCCGCGCGGCGCGGGCTGTCCTCGTGCGCGATCGGAGCGCCGAAGAGCGCCATCACCCCGTCGCCGGTGTACTGGTTGATCGTGCCCTCGAACCGGTGGACCTCGGCGGTGATCAGCTCGAAGCACCGGTCCACGATCCGGTGCACGTCCTCCGGATCGAGCCGCTCGGCCAGCGTGGTGAAGCCCGCGATGTCGGCGAAGAGGACGGTGACCTGACGGCGCTCGCCCTCGAGGGCCGACCGCGAGCGCAGGATCTTGTCGGCCAGGTGCCGCGGCGTGTAGGCGACGACCGGGCTCCGGTAGGCGGGCGGCGGCGTGGCCGGGTCCGGGGGCCGGGCCGCCGCGGGCTCCGGCGGCGGGCCGGCCGCCGGCTCGCCGAGACGCTTGCCGCAGGCCCCGCAGAACCGGGCCCCGGACCGGAGCGGCGCCCCGCAGGTCGGGCACACCGACTCCAGCGCCACTCCGCACTGATCGCAGAAGCGGTTCTCGGGCGGGTTGTCCATGCGGCAGGCCCCGCATTGCATGCCGTATGAGTATCACGGCCGGTGCCGATACGCTAAGCTCGCCCGGTGTCCCGCCCGTATCTGGTCCTCCTCATCGCCAACCTCGTCTTCGCCACCGGCTACTCGGTCAGCCGGATCGTGCTCGCCGACATCGGGCCCGCGACGCTCGGGCTCGCCCGCGTGCTGATCGGCGGGGTGGTGCTCGTGGGCTGGGCCGCCGGGCGGTCCGGGGAACAGCCGCGGGCGGCGTGGAGCGCCGCGGACCGGGTGCGGGTCGCCCTCATGGGGGTGGTGGGCTTCGCGCTCGCCTTCGGGTTCGGCAACTGGGGGCTGGCCCACTCGACCGCGAGCAACGCGGCCCTCCTCATCACGGTCGAGCCGACCACGCTGCTCGTGCTCGCGCCGCTCCTGCTGGGCGAGCGCCTGTCGCGGCGGGAGACGCTCGGCGCGGCGCTCACCCTGCTGGGCGCGGTCGTGGTGGTGGTGAACGGGGTGCCCGGGATCACCCGCTCCCTCATGCCCCACTGGCGGGGCGACCTCGCGCTGATCCTCTCCGGGATCGCCTACGCGGCGTACTCGCTCCTGGGCCGTGGGGTGCTGGCCCGGCATCCGGTGGCGGCGGTCACCGCGCACTCCGTGGTGTGGGGCGGGATCTCGATCGCGCCGCTGGCCTGGCTCGAGTGGAACCTCGGCCCGCCGCCCGCGTGGACGCCGACCGCGGTCGCGGGCACGCTCTACATGGGCGTGGTGATCACCGCGCTCGGCTACGCGGTGTGGAACTGGTGCCTGGAGCGGCTGGGCGCGGCGCGGGTGGCCGCGTTCGTGAACCTGCAGCCCCTGGCCGGCGCGCTCCTCGGGGTGTGGTGGCTGCGGGAGCCGGTCACGCCCTTCCTGGTGTCGGGGGGCCTGCTGATCGTGGTCGGTCTGCGCCTGACGGTGAAAGCCGACCGAAGAGGGTAGAATACCGGCATGCGGCGCGTACGGGTGGGGCTCAGCCAGGTGAACCCGACGGTGGGCGCCCTCGAGGCCAACACGCGGCTGGTCACGGCCGGCATGGACCGGGCCCGTGCCCTCGGCTGCGACATCGTGGCGTTCCCGGAGCTGGTCCTGACCGGATACCCGCCCGAGGACCTGCTCTTCAAGCCCGCCTTCATCGAGGCGAACCTGCGCGCGCTCGAGGAGGTGGCCCGGGCGAGCCGCGGCCTCACCGCCATCGTCGGCTACGTGGACAAGCGCGACGACATCTTCAACGCGGCCGCCATCCTCCACGACGGGGTCCGGGCCGGCACCTATCACAAGCAGTACCTGCCCAACTACGGGGTCTTCGACGAGAACCGCTACTTCCAGTCCGGCACCGAGTCTCCCGTCTTTACCCTCGGGGAGACGGTCA
>DATFAJ010000752.1:0-2197 GCA_035254745.1 Candidatus Methylomirabilota bacterium
CCCCACGATCACCGCGTTGGGCGCGCCGTCGCGGCCCCCGAGCAGGCCGGGCGGGCCGAAGCGGCCGTGATCCATCAGGAACGACAGCAGCGCCTCGCCGCGGCGGACGCGGATCTTGTAGTCGACGCCGAAGCCGCCCCGCGTCTTGCCCGCGCCGCCCGAGCGCTCGCGCAGCGCGTACCGCTCGAAGAGCACGGGGTAGTGCTGCTCCAGCACCTCCGTGGGCTGCGTCTTGGAGATGCCGATGGTCGAGCACCCGTTGGTGAGACCGTCGCCGTCGGCGCTGCCGCCGTAGCCGCCGCCGCTGAACACGTACATGATGTAGTGCCGCTCCTTCAGCGGGTCGTGGCCGCCCAGCGTGAGGTTGCCGCTGGTGCCCGCGGGCGCCGCGAAGAGATCGTCGGGGATGGCCTGGGCCAGCGTCGAGAACACCGACTCCGCGATGCGCGAGCTCACCTCGGCCGCGCAGCCCGAGACCGGGCGCGGGTAGCGCGCGTAGAGGAAGGTCCCGTGCGGGTCCGCGATGTGCAGCGGCTCGAAGCAGCCCGCGTTGATCGGCACGTCCGGGAAGACGTGCTTGATGGCCAGGTACACCGCGGCCTTGGTGGTGGCGATCACGCTGTTGAGCGGCCCCCGGCACGGCCCGCTCGACTCCGAGAAGTCGAAGTGCAGATCCGTGCCGTCTTTCCGTAACCGGAGGCTGATCCTCAGCGGGTCCGGGTCCACCCCGTCCGAGTCCACGAAGGCCTCGCCCGAGTACGCGCCGTCCGGGATCTTGGCGATGTGCGCCCGCATCATGAGGTCCGACCGGCGGCGCAGCTCGGCGATGCACGCGGTCACCGTGGCCTCGCCGTAGCGGTCGAGCAGCGCGGTGAGCCGCTTCTCGCCCACGGTGAGCGCGGCCACCTGGGCCTTGATGTCGCCGATGCGCTCCTCGGGGACCCGGATGTTGGCGAGGATGATGCTGAGGATGTCGGGCTGCATCACGCCTTCGCGGAAGAGCTTCACCGGCGGCAGGCGCAGGCCCTCCTGCTGCACCTCGGTGGCCCGCGTGGAGAACCCCCCGGGCACCGACCCGCCGGTGTCGGGCCAGTGGCCGGTGTTCGACAGATAGGCCCAGAGCTCGCCGCGGTAGAAGTAGGGCTTCACCATCTTGACGTCCATCAGATGGGTGCCGCCGCAGTAGGGGTCGTTGACGATGAAGATGTCGCCGGGCCGGAGCGGCTCCGTGGCCGCCTTCACGTGGTCGATCACCGCGCGCGTGGTGAACTGCATGACGCCCACGAAGATGGGCAGCCCCAGCTCGCCCTGGGCGATGACCTCGCCGTTGTCGCGCGCGTAGATGCCGTCCGAGCGATCGAACCCCTCGGAGATGACCGGCGAGAAGGCGGCCCGCTCGAAGGTGAGGTCCATCTCGCTGGCCACCTGCTGCAGGCCGTTCTGCACGACGACGAGGGTGACCGGATCGATCGCGTCCATCCCGGCTAGCGCGCGACGCCCAGCTCCGCGCGCAGGTCCGCCAGCACGCGGTCGCGGGTGCGGGTCTGCCAGCGCACCCGCTGGCCGATCGGGACGTTCTCGACCTCCGGCACCACCTTGAGCGCCACGAAGACCGGGCCCGGCTGGGCCAGGATGGACGACAGGCTCGCCTCGAAGTCGTCCAGCTTGTCGAACGCGAAGGCGCGGGGATAGCCGCACCCGCGGGCGATCACGTCGTAGGCCACGTTCCTGGCGTTGGGCACCGGCTGCCCGCCGGTGGTGGCGTAGCACTCGTTGTCGAGCATGAAGTGGTAGAAGTTCGCCGGCGCCAGCTCCGCAACGGTGGGCAGGATGCCGAGGCTCATCAGCAGGTCGCCCTCGGAGTCGAAGAGCACGACGCGCTCGGCCGGACGCGCGAGGGCCAGGCCCAGCGCGAAGCCGGCGTGTCCGCCCATCGCGGGGTCGCCGAGCGGCACGTCGCGGGTCGGGCGCGTGCTGATCTGCTGCCAGTGCCGGGCGCCGCGACCGGGCACCACGATGGCGTCGCCGCGGTGGGCGTTGAAGATCCGGAGCGTGTCGGCGGTCTGGAACACGGGGCGGTCTCCTAGCGGTTGAACCCGTGGTACTCGTCGGCCATGAGCACCGCGACCGGCCGCTGGGTGCGCCGGGCCTCCTCGAAGGCGATGGAGATGCGCGGCGCGTCGGCCGAGGTCTCGAC
>DATFAJ010000753.1:0-18814 GCA_035254745.1 Candidatus Methylomirabilota bacterium
CAGGAAGGGCGTCCGTCTCGACGGAGCCCGGCGCTTCACGCGCGACGCCAAGCGGCTGGGCATCACCATCCACGGGACCTTCATTCTGGGACTGCCCGGCGAGACGCGCGAGACCATCGCGGAGACCATCCGCTTCGCGACCGAGATCGACCCCGACACCATCCAGGTCTCGCTCGCCGCGCCCTACCCGGGCACCGCGCTCTACGAGGAGGCCCAGCGCAACGGCTGGCTCGAGACCGACGAGCTGGTCGACGGCGCCGGCGTGCAGGTGAGCGCCATCGGCTACCCGCACCTCTCGCGCCCCGAGATCTTCCGCTCGGTGGACCAGTTCTACCGCCGCTTCTACTTCCGCCCGCGCAAGATGCTCTCGCTGGCCTCCGAGATGTTCCGCGACCGCCAGGTCATGAAGCGCCGCCTGTCCGAGGGGCGCGACTTCCTGCGCTTCCTGCGCAGCCACCGGTAGAAGATCTGAACGGTGGTCCGCGGCCTGGGGGAGTGCGGGGGCCATTTCTGGGCCCCCGCAGCTGAAGAGAAGTCCCGGCAGCATCACCACCCCGCCCAGCACGACCGCCCCCACAAAAGCCCGGTGGCGACTCCGCGCGCTCTGTGATACACCCGTAACCCTGTCGCGCCGACGGTGTCGTGGCACCGCGATCACCTTGTTGCCACAGGAGGGTTCCATGCGACGCAGTGCCAGCCTTCTCGTCAGCCTGTCTCTTCTCTGCTTCTCCGCGGTCGGCGCCGAGGCCCAGTCGAAGGAGCCGGTCAAGATCGGGCTCACCGCCGCGGTCTCGGGCGGCTCGGCCGCTTCCGGCGAGGCCATCAAGCGCGGCCTCGAGATCGCCATCGCGGAGATCAACGCCAACGGCGGGGTGCTGAATGGCCGGCCCCTGCAGCTGGTGGTCCGCGACGACGAGGGCCAGCCCGCCAAGGGCGTGACCATCGCGCGCGAGCTGGTCGAGCGCGAGAAGGTCACCGCGGTATTCGGGGGGCTCCACACGCCGGTCGCGCTGGCCCAGGTCGCGGTGTGGCACGAGCTCAAGACGCCTTACATGGGGGCGTGGGCGGCCGGCACCAACATCACCCGCAACGGCCAGAGCCCGAACTACGTCTTCCGCGTCTCGGCCAACGACGACGACGCCGACAAGTTCCTGACCCGCTACGCCACCGACGTGCTCCGGAAGGGCAAGCCCGGCCTCCTGCTCGAGAACACGAGCTGGGGGCAGTCCAACGAGACGGGCCTCACCAAGTGGCTCGGCGAGAAGGGGCTCAAGGCGGTCGGCGTGGAGAAGTTCAACTGGGGCGATCCCGACATGAGCCCGCAGCTGCTCCGGCTCAAGAGCGCGGGAGCCGACCACGTGGTGCTGGTGGCCAATGCGCCCGAGGGCGCGCAGGTCGTGAAGTCGCGCGCCAAGATCGGCTGGGAGATCCCGATGGTCTCGCACTGGGGGATCTCGGGCGGGCGCTTCGCGGAGTTGACCGGCGAGCTGTCGGATGGGGTCGCGTTCCTGCAGACCTACTCGTTCTTCGGCAAGCAGAACGAGCGCGGCGAGTACGTGCTGAAGGCCCTGAAGGACAAGTATGGCGTGAAGGGGCCCGAGGACGTGATCGCCCCCGTCGGCACCGCGAACGCCTACGACGGCCTCCACCTGGTCGCGCTCGCCATCGACCAGGCCGGGTCGACGGAAGGGGCCAAGGTCCGCGACGCGCTCGAGAGCCTGAAGGCCGAGTACAAGGGTCTGATCAAGACGTACCGCCGCCCGTTCACCGCCGCGCAGCACGACGCGCTGACCGACACCGACTACATCATGGTGGTCTGGCGCGCGGGCAAGATCGTTCCGCTGGCCGCCAAGTAGCCCGAGTGCTCGTACAGCTCCTCGTCACGGGGCTGGCCCTCGGCAGCATGTACGGGCTGGTCGCCCTGGGATACCACATCACCTGGGCGACCAGCCGCACCATGAACTTCTCGCAGGGCCACGCCGTGATGGTGGGCGCGGTCGTCGCCTGGACCCTGGTGGTGGCCCTCGGCTGGCCGCTCCCCGCGGGCCTGCTCGTGACCCTCGCGGCCCTGGCCGGCTTCGGCGCGCTGATCGAGCGGGTGGCGGTGCGGCCCTTCTTCCGCTCCGCCTCGCCCGCGTGGCTCCTCTCCACGATCGCCTGCGGCATCATCGCGGAGAACGTGGCTCAGCTCCTCTTCGGCAAGGACGCGCGCGCCTTCCCCTCCTCGCTCACCCAGCGGCCGATCCTGGTGGGCGGCGCCGGCTTCTATCCGCAAGAGCTGCTGATCCCGGTGGTAGGCCTCGCGCTGATGGCCCTCGTACAGCTCTTCTATCACCGCACGCCGTACGGCCGGCAGCTCAAGGCGGTGGCGTGGAACGCGGAGGCGGCCGGCCTCATGGGCATCAACGTGCCGCGCGCGGTGATGGCGGCCTACGCGCTCTCCACGCTGCTGGCCGGCGTGGCCGGGGTGCTGCTGGCGCCGCTGCTCAACGTGGCGCCGACCATGGGCACCATCATCGGGCTCAAGGCCTTCGCGGTCGCGATCATCGGCGGCCTCGGCTCCGCTCCCGGCATCGTGCTCGCCGGGCTCGGGTACGGCGTCCTCGAGGCGGTCGTGGCCGGCTACGTCTCCACCGGGGCGCGGGAGATCGTGGGCTTCGCGCTGGTGATCGCGGTGCTGGTGGCGCGGCCCTGGGGCCTCCTGGGCGAGCCGCCCGCGAGGCGGGTCTAGTGGCGCGCCTCGGCTGGGCCGCGGTGGCGGTCGCCGCGCTCGCGCTGCCCGCGCTCACCGGCAACACCTACTACCTCTACCTGGCGTGCAGCATCGGGCTCCTCACCATCGTCACCGCCGGCCTCAACGTGCTCGCGGGCTTCACCGGCCAGATCTCGCTCGGACACGCGGGCTTCTATGCTCTCGGCGCCTACGGCGCCGCGCTGGCCGCGACGCGACTCGGCTGGCCCCTCTGGGCGGCGGGTGCGGCCGGCGTGCTGGTCGCGGCCCTGGTCGGGGCGGCGGTGGCGGCCGCGGCCCTGCGCGTGTCGGGGCCGTACCTGGCCATGGTCACGATCGCGTTCGGCATCATCGTCGAGCACGTGCTGGTGGAGTGGGTGTCGGTGACCGGTGGGCCCGGCGGCATCTTCAACATTCCCAAGCTCCCGGTGGGTCGGACCTACTGGCTCATCGCGGCGGCGGCCGCCCTCGCCCTCTGGCTCACCGCGAACCTGCGGGCTTCCGCCTGGGGTCGGGCGCTGCTGGCGGTGAAGAGCAGCGAGGTCGCGGCGGAGTCGCTCGGGCTTTCCGCCTACTTTCTCCGGATCGTCGCGTTCACGATCTCCGCGGCCTTCGCGGGCCTCGCGGGCGGGCTCTTCGCGCTCCTCAACGGCTACATCTCGCCCGACAGCTTCACGCTGCAGACCTCGATCGTCTTCCTGCTCGCCCTCCTCTTCGGCGGCCTGGGTCGCCTCGCCGGCCCGCTCGCCGGCTCGGTGGCGCTCACCCTGCTGCCCGAGTTCCTCACCGGCCTGGCCGACTACCGGCTGATCCTCTACGGCTCGCTCCTGCTGGTCTCGATCTACGGGCTGCCCGCCGGCGTGGTGGGCGCGCTGGCCCCGCGCGCCCGGCCACGCCGATCCGCGGATGGCGCCGCCAACGGGCCCGGGCCGGACGCGGCGGGTGGGCCGCGCCCGACCGCGGCGCCGGCCGTGATCGGATCCGCCCCGCTCCTCGGCGTGGAGCGGCTCGGCGTCTCATTCGGCGGCGTGGTCGCCCTCGCGGAGGTGACGCTCGCGGTCCCGTCCCACGGCATCACCGCGGTCATCGGCCCCAACGGCGCCGGCAAGACCACCCTGCTCAACCTCATCACCGGCTACTACCGCCCCGGCGCGGGGCAGATCCGCTTCGCGGGCGAATCCATCGCCGGGCGACCGCCCTACGCGGTGGCGCGCCTGGGCGTTGCGCGCACGTTCCAGACCGCGCAGGCGTTCGACGATCTCACCGTGGTCGAGAACGTCATGGTGGGGGTGGCGGGGGCGCGTCTGGGCGGGCTCGCCGGCGCGCTGCTCGGAATGCCGGGCGCGCGACGTCGCGAGCGGGAGATGCGCGGCGTCGCCCTCACCCTGCTGGCGACGCTGGGGCTCGGGGCGCGGGCGCTCGAGCCGGCCACCGCGCTGCCCGCCGGCCTCCAGCGCTGGCTCGAGATCGCCCGCGCCCTGGCCACCCGGCCCCGCCTGCTGCTGCTGGACGAGCCGGCGGCCGGTCTCTCCCCCGCCGAGATCGAGGAGCTCGACCGGCGGCTCACCGCCCTGCGCGAGCAGGGGGGCCCGGCCATCGTGCTGGTGGAGCACCACATGGAGCTGGTGATGGCGGTCTCGGACCGCGTCAGCGTGCTCGACTACGGGCGCGTGATCGCCGCCGGCAGCCCGGGCGCGGTGCGCGCGAACCCGGCGGTCATCGAAGCCTACCTGGGCGCGCCGGCATGAGCGCGCTCAGCGTCTCCGACCTCTCGGTCGCCTACGGCGCCGCCGCGGTCCTGCACGGCGTCTCCCTCGAGGTGCGAGCGGGCGAGATCGTCACCGTGATCGGCGGCAACGGAGCGGGCAAGACCACGCTGCTCAAGACGGTGGCCGGCGTGCTGCGCCCGGCGTCGGGGCAGATCACGGTCGCGGGCCAGGCCGTCGGCGGCCGTCCCTCGTGGGAGGTCGCGCGTCGCGGGGTGGCGCTGGTCCCGGAAGGCCGCGGGATCTTCGGCGATCAGACCGTGCGCGACAACTTGCTGCTGGGAGCGCTCGCGCGGTCGCCTGCGCATGGGGCGATCGCCGGCGATCTCGAGCGGGCGCTCGGCCACTTCCCCGCTCTCCGCGAGCGCCTGGATCAGCCGGCGGGTGGCCTGTCGGGCGGCCAGCAGCAGATGCTGGCGGTCGCCCGCGGCCTGATGGCCCGTCCGCGCTTCCTCCTGCTGGACGAGCCGTCGCTCGGCCTGGCCCCGATCCTCGTGCGCGAGATCTTCGCGGTGATCGCCCGGCTGCGCGACGACGGGGTGACCATCCTGCTCGTCGAGCAGATGGCGGCCCAGGCCCTGGCCCTGGCCGATCGCGCGTACGTGCTCGAGCGCGGGCGCGTCACGCTCGCCGGCCCCGCCGCCGAGATCCGGGAGAACCCGGGAGTGGTGCGGGCCTACCTGGGGAGCGGGCGCCGATGACGGGTCCAGAGGGCCGGCTCGTCCGCGTCGACGCGCAGCTCGCCCGGCGGCTCGAGGCCGCGGGCGGCCTGCGCGGCCGCGTGCACTCCGTCTTCGCGCGGGCGGTCAACGTCGAGTGGGACGACGGGGGCCTGCTCGCCCTTCACCAGCCGGGACCGCTGCTCGCGCCGTTCGCCGCCGCCGTCGACGACGCCGCGGTCCTGCGCGCTCTCCGGCCGGGCATGCCGGTGGTCGTCGACCCAGGCCGCCTGCGCGCGCCGGGTCTCGTGCTGTCGTGGGAGCGCGCGATCCGGGTCGACTGCTCGGCCCCGAGAAACCCCGCGCTTCCCCTGCCCGCGCGACCCCGAGACCACGCGCCGGGTCTCGACTCGCCCGGGGGAGTCGGCGCCCGCGCCGCGCTGGCCGCCGGCATCGGACGGCGCGACGCCTCCCGGCTGATCGCGGGAGCGTGCGCCCTGCTGGGGCTCGGCGAGGGGCTGACCCCGGCCGGCGACGACTGCCTGGTCGGAGCGCTCGCGGTGCTGCACGCGGTGGATCCCGCGCCGCTCACGCGCGAGCCGGCCGTGGCCGGCGCGATCGCGGAGGCCGCGAGAGCCCGCACCACCGCGATCGGCCGCGAGTTCGTCCTCCACGCCCTGGCCGGGCGCTTCTCCGAGCCGGTGCTGGCGGTGCTGCGAGCCCGATCGCGGGCGGAGTCGGCGCGGGCGGCCGCCCGCCTCGCCGCGCTGGGCGCGACTTCGGGCGCGGACACGCTCGGCGGGATGCGCCTGGCCTGGGACGGGCTGGCCGCCTGAGCCATGGCGCAGGCCACCCTCGTCAAGCGCGGCGCCTACCACGATTCGGTGGCGCTGCTCACGCTGGCGCGCGCGCTGCGCGCCCGATCCGGCGTGCGCGAGGCGGCGGTCGTCATGGGCACGCCCGCCAATCGCGACCTGCTCGCGCAGGCCGGGCTCCTGACCGAGGAGGCCGGGACCGCCACCCCGAGCGACCTCGTGATCGTGGTGGAGGCGGAGACGGCGGCCGGCGCGCGGGCCGCCGCCGCGGCGGCCGAGCCACTGCTGGCCCGGACCGCCCCGGGCGGCGACGGCGGCGGCCGCCCCGCGCCGCGCACCATCGCGGGCGCGATCCGCCGGATGCCCGAGGCCAACCTGGCCCTGATCTCGGTGCCGGGCGCCTTCGCCGCCGCCGAGGCCCGCACCGCGCTCGCGGCCGGGCTCAACGTGATGCTCTGGAGCGACAACGTGAGCCTCCGCGACGAGGTGGCGCTCAAGCGCGACGCTCTCGAGCGCGGGCTCCTCCTGATGGGCCCGGACTGCGGCACCGCGTACGTGGCGGACGTGGCGCTCGGCTTCGCCAACGCGGTGCCGTCCGGCCGCGTCGGGATCGTGGCCGCGTCGGGCACCGGGCTGCAGGAGGTGGCGACGCTGCTGGCCGGGCACGGCCACGGCCTCTCGCACGCCATCGGCGTGGGCGGGCGCGACATGGGCGAGGAGGTCGGCGGCCTCATGACGCTGGCCGCGCTCGACCTGCTCGGCGACGACGCGGCCACCGAGCTGATCGTGGTGATCGGCAAGCCCCCGGCCCCGGCGATCGACCGACGCATCCGCGACCGGCTCGCCACGATCGGCAAGCCCGCGGTGGTCTGCCTGCTGGGGCGCGACGCGGCCGCGGGCCGCGACGGGGCGGTCACGACCGTGGCGACCCTGGAGGACGCCGCGCTCGCCGCCGACGCCGTGCTGGCCGGGGCGCCGTGGCAGCCGCGCCTGCTCTCGGTCGCCGACGCGGCCGGCCGGATCTCGGATGCGCGCCGCGAGCTCGCCCCCGGCCAGTCGAGCGTGCTCGGCCTCTACGCGGGCGGCACGCTCGCCCACGAGAGCCTGCTGATCCTGGAGCCGCTGCTCGGTTCGGTCGCCTCCAATCTCACCGGTCGTGAGGGCCGCCATTGGGTGATCGATCTGGGCGCCGACGAGTTCACGGTCGGGCGCGCGCACCCGATGCTGGACCCGACGACGCGCGTGGAGATGATCGGCCGCGCGGGCGAGCAGGCCGACCTCGCGGTGCTTCTGCTCGACGTGGTCTTGGGGCACGGGGCCGCCGCCGATCCCGCCGGCGACATCGCCCCCGCGCTCGAGGCCGCCCGGGGCGCGGCGCGGGCGCGCGGGCGCGGACTCGCGATCGTCGCCTCGGTGGTGGGCACCGCCCGGGATCCCCAGGGCCTGGCCGCGCAGGTCGCGCGCCTCGAAGCCGCCGGCGCCTGGGTGCTGCCGTCCAACGCGCAGGCCGCGCGGGCGGCGGCGGGCATCGCGGGCGGAGAGGCCATCCTCGCCGCGCTGCTGCCTCCGGGAGCCCGCGGGTGAGCGCGCCGTCCGATCCGGCGCGGGCGCTGCTCCGCGACGGCCCCCGCGTGATCAACGTGGGCCTGGAGAGCTTCGCCGCCGACCTCGCGGCACGCGGCATCCCGGCGCTCCACGTGGGCTGGCGTCCGCCCGCGGGCGGCGACGCGGCGACCGCGTCGCGGCTGGCCGCGCTCGACGACGCGCGGGTGGCCCCGGCCATCCGGGCCGCGAACGAGGCGGTGCTCGCCACGCTCACCGCCGCCCACCCGGTGCTCGTCGACTGCCGCCCCGCCCGGGAGGCCCTGGGCCTCGAGGAGCGCGTGGTGCTCCACGCGGGGCCGCCGCTCGTTTGGGCGCGCGCGTGCGCCACCATGCAGGCCGCGGTGCTGTGCGCGATCCGCTACGAGGGCTGGGCCCCCGACGACCGGGCCGCCCGGGCCCTCGTCGAGCGCGGAGAGGACACCCTGGCCCCCTGCCACAGCCGCGGCGCGGTCGGCCCGATGACCGGGCTGATCACCGCCTCGATGCCGGTCTTCGTGGTGGAGAACCGCGCCGCGGGCAACCGCGCGTTCGCGACCATCAACGAGGGGCTCGGCGCGGTGCTCCGCTTCGGCGCCAACGACGAGCGCGTGATCCACCGCCTCGAGTGGCTCGCCCGCGAGGCGGGCCCGCTGCTGGGCACGGCCCTGCGCGCGGGCGACCCCGTGGACCTGCGGGCGCTCATGAGCCAGGCCCTCCGCATGGGCGACGAGATGCACCAGCGCAACATCGGAGCCTCCGCGCTCCTGACCCGCCGCCTGATGCCGGCCATCGCCCGCGCCACCGCGGACGCGGGCGTGATCGCGCGGCTCGCCGAGTTCATCGGCGGCAACGACCAGTTCTTCCTCAATCTGGCCATGGCCGCGGGCAAGGCCATCACCGACCCCTGCATCGGACACCCCGGCTCCACCCTCGTCGTGACCATGGCGCGCAACGGCACCGACTTCGGCATCCGGGTGGCCGGGCTCGGCGATCGCTGGCTCACCGCGCCGGTCAACACGCCGAGCGGGCTCTACTTCGCGGGGTTCGGGCCGGCGGACGCCAACCCCGACATCGGCGACAGCGCGATCGTGGAGACCATCGGGCTCGGCGGCTTCGCGATGGCCGCCGCCCCCGCGGTGGCGGGCTTCGTGGGCGCGGGCGGCCTGCGCGAGGCGATCGCGCTCACCGAGGAGATGGCCGAGATCACGGTCGGCGAGCATCCGCACTTCCGCATCCCCACCCTGGACGACCGCGGGGCGCCGGTCGGCATCGACGTCCGCCGCGTGGTGGAGACCGGCATCACCCCGCTGATCAACACCGGCATCGCGGGCCGGCGCCCCGGCGTGGGCCAGATCGGGGCGGGCACGGTGCGCGCGCCGCTCGCCTGCTTCGAGCAGGCCCTGGCCGCGCTGGCCGAGACCCTCGGGGCGCCCCGGTGACCGCGCCGCTCGATCTCCTGCTGCGCGGGTGCCGGCTGCCCGACGGGCGAGTGACCGACATCGGCTGCCGTGACGGGCGCATCGTGGCGATCGGGCCCCTCGCGGGACATCCGGCCGCGCGGGAGATCGCCTGCGAGGGCCGGGCGGTCACACCCGGGCTGGTCGATGCCCACATCCATCTCGACAAGGCGCTGCTCAGCGACCGCGCGCCGAGCCACGAGGGCTCGCTGGCGGAGGCCCTGCGGGTGACCGCGGAGGCCAAGCGAGGCTTCACGCGTGACGACATCCTGGCGCGGGCGCGCCGCGTGCTGGACATGGCGGTGAGGCAGGGCACGACCGCGATGCGCAGCCACGCGGAGATCGATCCCATCATCGGCCTCATGAGCTTCGAGGCGCTCTCGACCCTCAAGCGCGAGTACGCCCCCGCGATCGACCTGCAGCTCTGCGCCTTCGCCCAGGAGGGCATTCTCAAGTCCCCGGGCACGGAGTCGCTGCTCCGCGAGGCGCTGCGTGCGGGCGCCGACCTGGTTGGGGGCGTCCCGTACGTCGACCCGGATCCGCGCCGCCACATCGACATCGTGTTCGACCTGGCCGCCGAGTTCGACGTCGACGCGGACTTCCACGCCGACTTCTTCGACGAGCCCCAGCACCTGCACGCCCGCTACATCGCGGACCAGACGGTGCGGCGCGGCTGGCAGGGCCGGGTGGCGCTCGGCCACGTGAGCGAGATGGCGGCGCTGCCGCCGGACGAGCAGGACGGCCTGGCCCGCACGCTCGCGGAAGCCGGGGTCGCGGTCATCGTGCTGCCCGCGACGGATCTCTACCTGATGGGGCGCAAGGACGTGCGGTCGCCGCGGCGGGGGCTGGCGCCGGTGAAGCGGCTGCTGGAGGCGGGGGTCACGGTGGCCGCCGCGACCAACAACGTGCGGAACGCGTTCACGCCCTTCGGGACCGCGGGCCTACCGCTGATGGGGTACCTGGTGGGCATCGGCGCGCACATGGGGGCGGAGCAGGAGATCCGGTTGGTGCTGGAGATGCTCACCACGCACCCGGCGCGGATTCTCCGACTGCACGACCACGGATTGCACGTCGGCGCTCGGGCAGACCTGGCCGTCTGGGAGACCGATCACCCGGAGGGCATCCTCGCCGCGCTCGCCCCGTGCCGGCTCGCGGTGAAGAGCGGGCGGGTCAGCGTGGAGCACGTGTGGTCGCTGGCCGAGCCCTGGCGCCAGGTGCGCTCGGAGCGCTCCGCCGCACCCTAGAACATCTCGGCCCCCGGGAACGGCCCACCGGCGGGCGGAACCGCGTAGTAGCCTCCCCCGATCAGTGTCAGCAGCGCCGGCGACGGCTCGCCTCCGAAGTTGATGTCACCGAGCCAGCTCTGGTTCGTCAGGATGGTCGTCAAGGACGAGATTCTGCGCTGGAAGCTGACGAAGTTCACGCCGACCCGGAGCCGGCCGCCCGGCAGAGCCTCCACGAACTCGTATCCCTGTCGAAAGATCCGGTTGTCCTTGTCATCGACCGGGCCGTGCTGCGGCCGGTTGAGGTTGGCCCGCCCCCGGGCCGGCGCTCACGCTGGAAATAGATGCCGTCTTGTAGGCGGCAATCGTCCTCCGCCCGCCTCGCGCCCGCGGCCGGCCCGCCCCGACCGTGGCCGTGGTGGCGTACGGCGGTGGTCACGGGAATTCTCTCCGCTCCCAGGTGACGACGTTCCCGCGCACGTCCTTCACCTCCGCGTCGAAGGTCTTGAAGCCCTTCTTCTCGCTCGCCGTGGTGCGCGCGGCAATCACCCACATGGGCGCGGGAGTGTGCCGGATCATATCGGGGGCGATGCGACTCCTCGTCGTCGTCTTCGTCTTGGTCTTCGATTTCGATTTCGATTTTGATTTCGACTCCACCTTCGGAAGCGGGATCGGCGGGGTGAGAAAGATCCGCGTGACCTGCACCGCGCTCTTGACGACGATGGACTCCGTCGTCTTGCCCGCACCTCCCGCCAACCAGTAGGAGTCGAGGAAGAGCGTGTCGCCGGCCTCCTCGAGGGCTTTCACCAGCCCGGCATGAAGAATGGCGTAGACGGCCTTGCCGTCGGCCCCCCAGGCATTCGGATTGGTGTAGAACCTGCGCTCCAGATACTCGGTCTCGGCGCGCTGCGCGCCCGTCTGGCTCTCGAGAAGCTTCAGGTAGGCCGTCGTGGTCGTGGCGCCCCGGAGCGCCGCGAGGAATTCGGCCCGCTTGAAGAACTTGCCCGAGCTGTCCTTCTGGTTGACGAGATCGTCCACCTTTTTGTGGATGATCCCCTTGGAGATGGCCCCCGGAACCACTAGATTGCCCATCGCTTCGCTCCTTTCACTCGGACCTGCAATTGGAGATGCCCCGAGGCGCGACAGCGCGCCGTTTCCTTACCCTCCGTCCTCCCGCCACGCCACGCCGTACACTCGCACGCGGCCCAGGCCCTTCAGCTCGATCCGTCCGCGGGCGGCCAGCCCGAATCCCCTTCCCGCCACCAGCTGCTGGACGACCTCGGAGACCAGGATCTCGCCGGGCTGAGCCCGAGCACAGATCCCGAAGGCGGCGTGCACCGCCGTCCCGAACAGGCGCCCCTCGGTGGGAATCGGCTCACCCGCGTTGATGCCGATGCGGACGAGCATCGATTCGGACTCGTTCTCCCGGTTGTGCGTCGCGAACGCCTTCTGGATGGCGATCGCGCACTCGACGGCCCGGGAGGCGGACGAGAAGGCCGCCTCGATGCCGTCGCCGGTGTGCGCGACCTCCACGCCATCGTGAGAGGCCAGGCATCGGCGGATGAACGTGTTGTGCATGCGGATGAGCTCGTGGGCTCTCGCGTCACCGGTGCGCCGGATCAGGTCCCCGGAGGCCACCACGTCGCTGACCAGGATGATGCGGAGAGCCCGAGGGGTTGCCGCGACCGGCCCGAGGAGCTGCGCCTGGCGCCCCCGAGGGGCGCGCGGTGTAAGGCCCTGCTCGAGGGCGTACGCGGTGGCCGCCGCCTCGTCGCTGACCCCGATCTTCCGGAAGATGCTGCTCAGGTGGCCGGTGATCGTCCTCTGCCCCAGGACCAGGTCGCTCGCAATCTTCTGGCGGCTGTGGCCCTGGGCCAACCGGACGAGCACCTCGACCTCCCGCTCGCTGAGATGGTCCGGGTGCGCCACGGGCCGGGGCACCGCGGCCGGAAGACGGATGTTCAGGACCTCGGCCACCCGCTTGGCCTGCCGGACGAACGGGTGCATCCCCAGATCCACGAAGATCTGGAAGCCGAGCCGCAATGATTCGATCGCCCGGGCGCGGCTGCCCGCCTCGGCCTGGGTCGCGAGCATGCGCGCGTGGTCGAGATAGGTCCGGCCCAGCTCCGGCAGGGCGCGCTCCCGCCGGGTCGCGTCGATGGCCAGCCGGAACTGCTCCTCCGCGGTGTCCCACTGGCGGTTGAGGGCGGCGATTCCTCCGAGCATCCGGGGAATCGCGTACATCCACCCGCTCGAGAAGAGCACCCCGCGCTCCACCGCGCCCGACAGCGCCCGGAACGGCAGCTCGGCGATGGCCGGCGCGCCGGCGACGTCGGCCAGCTCGACCAGCGCGCACAGCGGGGCGACCGAATACGTATCGGTCCCGATCACGCGCATCAGGTCTCGGGCGAGCCCCTCGAGATCCTCGTCCACCCCGTGCGCGTGGGCGCGCACGACCTGGTGGAATACGCGCGAGAAGGACCGGACGACGGCGCCGGGGTCCTCGAAAACGCGGCCGGGCTCGACCAGGACGTCGAGGGCGTCCTCCGCCTCGGTCCAGGCTCCGCGCAGTGCACGCGCACAGGCCAGCGCGAGGAGAGAGCGGAACCCGCCAAACGGGTAGCGAGACCGGGAGACCATCAGCATCGTCTCGTGAGCCCAGCGCTCGGCCGCGTCGAAGTCGCCCCTCGCGACCGCGACCGACGCGAGGTGCGACAGCCCGAGTGAGGAGCTGCTCCAATCCTGCGAGCGCCGCGTCGCCTCGCAGGCCTTCACCGAGACGGTCTCCGCCTCCTCCAGGCGCCCGAGCAGCGTCAGGGCGAGGGGAATCCGGGTGAGCGCCCAGCCTTCGCGGATCACGTCCTCGGCCCGCCGGGCGTAGACCAGGGCATTCTGCCAGCTGTCGAGCGCCTCGACCACGTGCAGGTCGTTGGCGTACGAGAGAGCCAGGGCAAAGCTGGCGTAGGCGGAGAGAAGGTCATCCTCGAGCCGTCGCCCGATCTCCAGGGCCTCCTGGGCGCACGATCTCGCCTTCTCTGCCTGACGGCCATTTCGGTAGGCCTCGGCGATGACCGCCAGGATATGACCCCGCAGGCCTGGCTCTCGATCGCCGAGAGCCATCAGTACCTCCTCGAGCGGCTTGATGTCCGCCAGGGTGCCGAAGGGCACGGTCGCGAGGGTGAACCGCGTCCTCGTCTTCTCCATCAGTGCCTGGGCCAGGCCGCGAACATCCCCGACCTGACGGTAGAGCTCGATCGCCCTCTCGTAGTGATGGAGGCAGGGGCCGACATCCTGATCGTTGTAGCGGGCCAGCCCGGCTCGGTAGTGGAGATCGGCCTGGTCCTGGCCGGTCACCTGACCGCCGGCGCCCGCGGCCGCCTCGTAGTAGTACGCGGCCTCACCCCACGCGCAGACGGAGAACGCCTGGTCGGCGGCGCGCCGCGCGAACCGCACGACGACGTCCTCGCCGGCCGTCGCGCCCGCCTTGACCAGGTGATGGGCGATCTCCAGCACGTGCTTGTCGACGTCGGCGGCGTAGAGGCGCTGCAGGCTATCGGCGATCTGCTTGTGGAAGCGCTGGCGCCGGGGCCCGCTCGGCGCGTGATAGAACACGTGCCGGATCAAGGGATGGGTGAACTGGAAGCCGGGGCCCTGGCTCACGAGGAGCCGCTGGCGCATGCCTTCTTCGAGCAAGTTCAGCAGATCGTCCTCGCTCGACCCGCTGACGGTGGCCAGGGCCTTCAGCGAAAAGCTGTCGCCCAGGAATGACGCCAGCGTGAGGGCTCTACGACACGACTCGTCGAGCCCCTCGGCCCGGGTGACGATCGCCCCGGTGACCTGGTCGGGAAGGCGCAGCTCTGAGGCCGCCGTGGTGGTGACGACGTATCCTCCCTGCTCCTCGAGCGCGTCTTGCTCCACGAGGTGGTGCATGACCTCCTGGATGAAGAGGGGGTTGCCGTGGGTCGCATCGCTCACCGTGACCGTGAGCTGGTGCGATGGCCGGGTCACCCCCAGCCCGCCGATCAGGTCATGGATCTCGGGCTCGTTGAGGCCGGAGAGGGCGATGGTTTGACACACCTCCTCACGCTGCAGGCGCGCCGCCAACCGCGAGAGTCGATCCGCCGACACCAGTGGTCGGTGGGTGCCGACGATCACGAGAGGAACCGGCTCTCTCGTCGCGGTGTCGGCGACCGTGAACGCGACGTGCTCCAGGAGGTCGAGGGACAGGCGGTCGGCCCAGTGCAGATCTTCGATCACGAACAGGAGCGGGCGGCTCTCGGCGAATCTGACCGTGGCGTGGGCGACCGCCAGGAACAGCTGAAGCTTCTCGTGGTCGGCCGCACCGGACATCGACGGACGGTCCGTCGGGGAGGGATTCCCGGCCCGGTGGAGAAGCTGGGCCGCCAGTTGGAAGTCGGGATCGAGCGAGCGCCTCACGTCCTCCGGCATCTGCTCCAGCCGGGGCAGCAGGTACTCGACGAAGGGCAGGTACGGCAGCGTGAGATCCTCGTAGCAGCGCCCGAACCAGACCTCCATGCCCAGGCGTCGGGCCACCGACATCGCCTCCTGCAGCAGGCGTGTCTTGCCGATTCCGGCCTCACCCTCGACCAGCACCACCCGGGGTCGCCCCGCCACCGCGCCCCGGAAGCAGCGCTCGAGCGAATCGAGCTCCTGGGTGCGGCCGACGAACGGCGGAATGCCCGGGCCGAGGCCGGACGCCCCGCCGTGCCCGGGCGATGGGCTACTCATGCCAAGGCTCCTCTTGTTGAAGGATGCGTAGGGCACCTCCCCGTCCGAGGATCAGGACCCAACGAGTGTAACTGGAGGGTAAGCCACTACGATGCTCTTCCGGGCCGGGGTCCTCCGGGCCCCTGCTATTCGGACGGGCAACGCACTGCGAAGGCTAGGAGACCGCGAGGATAGGGTGCGCGGTGCGCCGTGTCAAGGAGCGTCGGATCGAGGCCACCTTCGCCTTGTCCGAGCGCGACGGCCTAACGTATGATGCTGGCGGCCAGACGGCCCTCAAAGCCCGCACCCGACGGAAGGAGTCACCCATGCGGATCGGCACGATCATCGCGGCCTTGCTGGCGCTGCTCGCCCTCGTCATGCCCGGCCCCGCCTACGCGGGCGGCGCGTTCGCCCTGCCCCCGATCGCGTGCAACATCATCATCATCATCCTGGTGATCGTGGTGATCTACCTCCTGTGGACGCGCCGGCGGCGCTAGCGGCCTAGGACGCGGGGGCCGCGTCCCCCTTCCCCGAGGACGCGCGGGCGTCCCGGCCGATCGCCTCGCCTTCCGCGCGGGCGAGCCAGAAGCGCATGCCCATCTGCCGGAACAGCGCGGCCGCGGCCCGGAGCTCGGGCTCGGCCCGGTCCGGGTCGCCGGCGCGCCGGAAGAAGCTGCCGAGCGTGAGCCGGCAGCGGCCCGCGAGCGGCCGCATCGACAGCTCCTCGGCGAGCGCGGCGGCGGCGCGGAGCTGTCGCTCCACCCCCTCGACGTCGGCGGGGTCGTGGTGCGCGGCGACGTCACCCAGCAGATGGAGCGCGGAGGCCTCGTCGCCACGCTGGCCGCGCCCGCGCGCCATCGCCAGCGCCCGGCTGGCCGACGTCTCGGCGTCGTCGATGCGCCCGGCCAGCAGGTGGACCTCGCCGAGCAGGACGAGGGAGGTCGACTCCGCCACCCGCAGGTGGATCGATTCCGAGAGGGCGATGGCCTCTCCCAGGAGCGCGGTGCCGTCGGCCACCCGGCCCATCAGCGCGTACGCCGATCCGAGGGCCCGCATCACCTGCGGGAGGAGACGCGTCAGCCCGGCGCCGCGGGCCGAGGTGAGCGCGCGATCGAGGAGCAGGGTCGCGGGCTCGAGGTCTCCCCTGACCCCGTAGAGGTAGCCGAGGCCCCAGCAGGCGGAGACGAGCGTGTACGCGCGGTCGATCTCCTCGGCGAGGCGGATCGCCTCGCGCCCGAGCTCGATCCCCTCGTCGAATTCCCCGATCTCGGCGAGGCAGCGGGCGAGCCAGCCCAGCGAGACGGCCCGGAATCCCGCCGGCGAGCCGGCCTGGGTCGGGCCGAAGCCCCCCGACGCGGCCTCGTCCCGCGGGAACGCCGCCGCCCGCCGCTCGTGCTCGGCCGCGCGACGGTAGTCGCCGAGGGCGTGGAAGGCCATGCCGAGGTACTGGTCGGCGGCCAGCCGGAGGGGGAGATCGTCGATCGTCCCCGCGATCTCGCGGGCGCGCTGGATCAGCGCGGACGCCTCCCGGAAGTGGCCGGTCTGACGGCTGTACTCGCCGAGGTGCATGGACACCCATCCCCGCCGACGCGGATCGCCCAGCTGCTCGGCCAGCCCCTCGGCCTCGCGGAGATGCCCGTGCATCCGCTCGAGCTCCCCGATCGAGTACAGCGAGCCCCGCAGGTCGAGGCGGAGATCGATCGCCTGCCCGAGGGTGACCGCGTCCGTGGGCAGGTGGGCGAGCGCGGTCAGCGCCTGCTCGAGCCACGCCGCCGCCTCTCGATGCGCCGAGCGCTGCTGCGCCCGGGCGCCCGCCTGCCGCGAGTAGCGGACCGCCCGGTCCCAGATCTCGCCCCGGAAGGTGTGCTGCGCGAGACGGTCCACGTCGTCGACGACCCGCTTCGGCTGCAGCCGCTCGATGGCGGAGGCGATGCGGGCGTGCAGGGCGCGCCGCCGGGCCTGGGAGAGGCTCCCGTAGGCGACGTCGTGCGTGAGCACGTGGCGAAAGGTGTACTCGAAGTCGGGGAAGAGCCGGGACTCGTAGAGGAACTCGCCGGCCTGGAGCGCGGCGAGATTCGCGGTCACGTCCCCGTCGCCCTCGTCGGCGATCTCCTGGAGGAGGACCAGGGGCACGTCCATGCCCACCACCGCGGCGGACTGGAGCAGACGCTTCGCGCCGTCCGGCAGCCGGTCGATGCGGGCCGCGAGGATCGCCTGGACGGTGGGCGGGATCTGGAGCGCGTCGATCCGCCGCGCGTGCCGGTAGGCGCCCGGGCCGCCCGCGAGGATCCCGGTCTCGCTCAGGGTGCGCACCGTCTCCTCGAGGAAGAAGGGATTCCGGTCCGTCAGCTGGACCAGGAGCCGCTTCAGCGGCTGGAGGCCCGGGTCCGGTCCGAGGAGCGTCTCGAGGAGCTCGTCCGTCGTCTCCCGGGGGAGCGCCTCCATGCGGAACTGGGTGCAGTGGGACATGTTCGGCCAGCCGTGCTGATACTCGGGCCGGTACGTGACCAGCAGCAGCAGCCGCGCGGTCGGAAGGCTCGTCACCAGCTCGTCCAGGAACGTCTCGGTCTCCGGGTCGACCCAGTGCAGGTCCTCGCACAGCAGCACGACCGGCTGGCGCGCGCTCTCGCGCAGGAGCAGCACCTTCACCCCGTCCAGCGCGCGACGCCGGCGCTGCGACGGGTCCACGTCCGGCCAGTGGGGATCGTCGCTCGGCACGTCGAGGAGCCAGAGCAGCGCGGCGTGGTAGCGCGCGAGCCCCGGGTCCAGCGACACCAGCTTCTCGGTGACCTTCTCCCGGATCCGCGGATGGTCGTCTCGGCTCTCGATCCGGAAGTACTGCTTGAGCAGGTCGACCACCGGCGAGTAGCTCGTCCCCTTGCCGTACGACACCGAGCCGGTCTCGAGCACGACCCACTGCCGCGCGTCCGACGAGTGGGTGAACTCGTAGCAGAGGCGCGACTTGCCCACCCCGGCCTCCCCGATGATCGCGACGAGCTGCCCGCGCCCGGCGTTCGCCCGCTGCATCGCGTCCATCAGGCGGGTCATCTCCGCGGTGCGCCCCACGAACCGGGTGAGCCCCCGCGTCGCCGAGGCCCGGAGCCGTGACCGCGCGAGACCGGCGCCGGTCAGCTCGTAGACCTCGACCGGGCCCGCGAGGCCCTTCACCGGGGTGGGGCCGAGCGGCCTCACCTGGATGAACCCCTCGGCGAGGGCCCGCGTGCCGGTCGTGAGCAGGATGCTGCCCGGGTCCGCGAGCTGCTCCATCCGCGACGCGAGATGGGTGGTCTGGCCGACCGCGGTGTAGTCCATGCGCAGGTCGCTGCGGATCGTTCGCACGATCACCTCGCCGGAGTTCAGGCCGACCCGGATCCTCACCGCCACCCCCAGGGAGTGCCGGACCTCCTCGGCGTAGCGCTTGATGGACTCCTGCATCCGCAGCGCCGCGTAGCAGCCGCGCGTGGCGTGATCCTCGTGGGCGAGCGGCGCGCCGAAGAGGGCCATGATGCCGTCGCCCATCACCTGGTTGACGGTGCCCTCGTAGCGGTGGACCGCCTCCATCATGAGCTGGAGCACCGGATCGAGAACGCGGCGGGCCTCCTCCGGGTCGCGATCGACCAGGAGCTCCATCGAGCTCTGGAGATCGGCGAACAGCACGGTCACGAGCTTCCGCTCGCCCTCGAGCGCCGCCTTCGAGTCGAGGATGCGCTCCGCGAGGTGCTTCGGGGTGTAGGACTGCGGGGTGCCGAAGCGCGGCCCTCCCGGCGCGGGGAGGGCCAGCGCGGTGCCGCAGCCGCCGCAGAATCGCTCCGAGGCCTCGTTCGAGAACCCGCAGGCCAGACACCGGGACA
>DATFAJ010000754.1:0-8987 GCA_035254745.1 Candidatus Methylomirabilota bacterium
GAGCGTGAAGTCGATCGTGCTCACGCGATCTCGCTCGCGAAGTACTTGATCACCGAGAGCACCGGGTTGGGGGCGGCCTGGCCGAGTCCGCAGATGGAGGCGTCCATCATGGCCTGGGACAGCTCCTTCAGAAGATCTTGGTCCCAGCGCGGCTTCTCCACGAGTTTGAGCGCCTTGGCGGTGCCCACCCGGCAGGGCGTGCACTGGCCACAGGACTCCGCGGAGAAAAAGGCGATCAGGTTCCGCGCCGCGGTGGTGGCACGATCCCGGTCGGACAGGATCACGATCGCGGCCGACCCGATGAAGCAGCCGTACTGGTTCAGGGTGTCGAAATCGAGGGGGACGTCCGCCAGGCTGGCGGGCAGGATCCCGCCGGACGCGCCGCCGGGCAAGTAGGCGTAGAAGCGGTGCCCGTCCTGCATCCCGCCCGCGTACTCGTCGATCAGCTCCCGCGCGGTGATTCCGGCGGGGGCCAGGTGCACGCCGGGTGTCTTCACCCGGCCGCTCACCGAGAACGACCGGAGCCCCTTGCGTCCACGGCGACCGTGCGACGCGAACCGGTCCGGCCCGTTCTCGAGGATCTCGCGCACCCAGTGCAGCGTCTCCATGTTGTGCTCGAGCGTGGGTCGCCCGAACAGGCCGACCTGCGCCACGTAGGGCGGGCGCAGGCGCGGCATGCCGCGCTTGCCCTCGATCGACTCGATCATCGCGGACTCCTCGCCGCAGATGTAGGCGCCCGCGCCCCGCCGCAGGTGGATGGGGGGGAGCGGGCACGGCGGGCTCGCCCGGAGCGCGGCCAGCTCCCGCTCCAGGATGGCGCGGCAGCCGTGATACTCGTCTCGGAGATAGACGTAGATCTCGTCGATCCCGACCGCCCACGCCGCGATCAGCGCGCCCTCGAGGAAGCGGTGCGGATCGCGCTCGAGGTACCACCGGTCCTTGAACGTGCCTGGCTCGCCCTCGTCGATGTTGACCGCCATCAGCCGGGGCGCGGGCTCCGCCGCGACCGCCTTCCACTTGCGTCCCGCCGGAAAGCCCGCCCCGCCCAGGCCGCGCAGGCCGGAGCTCTCCATCACCGCGATCACGTCCTCGCGCCGCTTCGCGCCGGCCAGGCACGACGCGGCGAGGGCGTAGCCGCCGCCGGCCCGGTAGGCCGCGTAGTCGACGTGGGGAGGGCTCACGACGTCGAGGTGCGGGTGCCCGGTTCCCGAGCCGGGCGCGGGATGGGTCACCGCCTTGGCCGTCACCAGATGGGCGATCTTCTCGACCGTCGCGTGCGGCACCGGGTTCTGGCCGATCGCCGCGCTGGGGGCCGTCTCGCACCGCCCGATGCAGGGGGCGTGGAGCACGCGCACGTCTCGTCCCAGGACTTCGGGCAGGCTCGCGAGCAGGTCGTTCGCGCCGGCCATCTCGCACGCGATCGAGTCGCACACGCGCACCGTGATCGCGGGGGGCACCGCGTCCCCGTCCCGGACCACGTCGAAGTGGTGGTAGAACGTCGCGACCTCGTAGACCTCGGCCATCGCGAGCTTCATCTCCTCGGCGAGCGCCACCAGGTGCGCGGCGGAGAGATGGCCGTACCGGTCCTGGATGCGATGAAGGTATTCGATCAGGAGGTCGCGGCGACGCGGCGCGCCTTCGAGCAGGGCCCGCACGTCCTCGCGGGCTCGCGGGTCGACCTGACGTCCCTTGGGCGTGGCGCGGACGCCGGCGCGCCTAGCACGGGGTCGCGGGCTCGGCTGCGGCGAAGACACGCGGTCGCTCATGGGCCCATTCTAGCCCCCGGGTCTCGGCAACCATCCGACCCGAATCGGGGGCCGTGGCCTCTTCGCCTGGCGCGGCGCGTTAGCGAAGACCGAGGAGGCGTGAGGCTGGCCGAGGCCCGCGGCCTTGGGGTAGATTCGGCTCGGATGAAGCCCAAGCTGCGGGTGTGGGTCATGTTCGGCGAGGACCTCAAGTTCGGGGACGGGCGGGCCCGCCTCCTCGAGCTGATCGACGAGCGCGGCTCGCTCAAGAAGGCGGCCCAGGAGCTCGAGATGTCCTATCGCAACGCGTGGGGGTACCTGCGCGACCTGGAGACCGCGGCCGGCTTCAAGTTCGTGGAGCGGGTGCCGGGGGGCGGGCCCGAGAGCGGCATGCGTCTCACCAAGGCCGGCAAGCGGTTCCTCGAGCGCTATCGGAAGTTCCGGAGCGGCCTCGACGAGGCGGCCCGGCGGCAGTTCGACCGCGCCTTCGGCGCGTGAGCGCGTCGCCGAAGTACCTGTACCTCACGACCACCGGTCGGCTGAGCGGGCGACCGCGCCGCATCGAGATCTGGTTCACCCGCCACGCGGGCCGCTACTACCTGATCGCCGAGCACGGGCGGCGGGCGCAGTGGGTGCAGAACCTCCTCGCCGATCCGGCCGTCCGCGCGCGCGTGGGCGCCCGGAGCTTCCACGCCCGCGCCCGGGTGGTGGATCGTCGCGCGGAGCCGGACCTGGTCGGGGCGGTGCGCCGCCGCTCGGAGGCCAAGTACGGCTGGGGCGATGGGCTCGTGGTCGAGCTGAGCCCCACGCGCCGCGGCGCGCTCAGCCCCTCGCCACGACCTCGATCAGCGCGCCGTCGGCGCGCGACGCCGCGACCACCCCGATGACCGCCGCGGTCGGGTCCCCGGCCGCGCGCAGCGCCCGCAGCAGGGCCTCCCCGCGCTCGGCGGGAATGCCGAGCAGCAGCCCGCCCGACGTCTGCGGGTCGAACAGCAGGTCGAGGGCGGGGCGGCGCGCCACGGCCTCGCCCACCCACATCGCGCGCCGGGCCTTGGCGTTCTCGGGATGGGCGGTGCTGCGCACCCCGCGGCCGAGCAGCGAGAGCGCGCCGGGCAGCGCGGGCAGCGCGTCGAGGTCGAGCACCGCGGAGACCTTGCTCGCCCGCAGCATCGAGCCGAGGTGGCCGGCCAGGCCGAAGCCGGTCACGTCGGTGGCGGCCGAGGGGCGCAGGGGCCCGGCCGCCCGCGCGGCGGGGCCGTTGGAGCGGAGCATCGAGGCGCAGGCGGCCTCGATCCACGCGCCACGCGCCATGCCGCGCATGTCGGCCTGCAGGAGCACGCCGGTGCCGAGCGGCTTGGTGAGCACGAGCTGGTCGCCCGGCGCCAGCCCGCCGAGCCGGATCAACGCGTCCGGGGAGCCGACGAGCCCCCAGACCGCGAAGCCCACCACCAGCTCGGGCCCGGTCGTGGTGTGGCCGCCCACCAGGGTGACCGCGTCCGCATCCAGGCCGGCGCGAGCGCCGGCCATCACCTGGTACAGAGTCTCCTCGGCCCTCGCCGGCTCGTCGTAGGGGACGGTGACCTGGGCCAAGGCGAAGCGCGGCGCCACGCCCTTGGCCCAGAGATCGCTGATCGCGTTGACCGCGGCCACGCGCCCGACCAGGTAGGGGTCGTCGGCGAAGGCGCGGAAGCCGTCGACGGTGGCGGCCACGATCTCGCCGCGATCCGTCTCGACCGCCGCCACGTCGTCGGGCTGGGCCAGACCCAGGATCACCGCCGGGTGGCTCGTGGGCCCGAGCCGCTCGAGCGCGCGGGCCAGCGCGGACTCGCCCACCTTGGCCGCGCAGCCGCCGCACAGCATCTCGCCTCCGGGCATCGGGGACGCGGCGAAGTCGGCCGTCACCGAGTCGTCGGGTCCGAGGACCTGGAAGCGCCGGACGAACCGGCGGTCGATCCAGTCCTTCAGAGAAAAGAGTGAGGTTCCTTCGACCGCCACGCCCCACTTGGTGCCGATCGCGCGCCCGTCGCCCAGGTTGAGCAGCGAGAGGAAATCGCGCTGCGGACGATACGCGGAGAGCCGCCCGCCGCGGGCGCGCGCCATCAGGTTGCGGGCGAGCACCGGGCCCTGGCGGACCGCGTAGACCCCGGCCTTGGCGAGGGCGGGCCCGTCCGTCCAGGCCGCGCAGTCGCCCACCGCGAAGACGTCGTCGCGGTCCCGGCACTGGAGCGTGGGGCGGATCCGCGCGAAGCCGCGCGCGTCCGTCTCGATGGCCGATGAGGCGAAGAGCGGGAGCGCCGCGGCGCCCGCCACCCACACGGTGGCGTCGGCCGCGATGCGCTCGCCGTCCGCGAGGTGCACCGCGTGGGCCTCGACGCGGGCGACGGTCGCGTCGCAGCGGATCGTGACCGCGCGCGCGGCGGCGGCGGTCTCGACGCGGCGGGCCGCGCTCGCCGCGTAACCCGGCAGGACGCGCGGGCCCGACTCCAGCAGCAGCACGCCGACCCGCCGGCCGAGCCCGGACCCGAGCCGCGCCGCGAGTGCGAACGCCACCTCGACGCCGCCCGCGCCCGCGCCGACCACCACCACGCGGAAGCCCTCCCATCCCCGGGCGGCGGCCAGCACCTCGTCCACGCGGCGGACGAACTCCCCGATGGGGCGGGTGGGGATCGCGTGCTCGCGCACGCCGGGGATCTCGAGGCCCGCGACGGTCGAGCCCACGTCGAAGGACACGGTGTCGTACGTGATCGGTGGCCGCTCGGCGAGGAGGAGCCGGCGCGCGTCCGGGTCGACGCCGGTCGCCGCCGCCACGATGCAGCGCGCCCCCGCGCGCAGGGCCAGCGGCCGCACGTCGATCTCGAGGTCTTCCCGCGAGTACTGCCCGGCCACGAAGCCCGGCACCATGCCCGAGTAGACCGCGATCGGCCGATCCACCACGAGGGTGAGGCGCGCGCCGGGCACGGGGGCCATGGCCCAGCGCTTGAGCACCTGGATGTGGGCGTGGCCGCCGCCCACCAGGACCACGTCGTGCCGGATGCCGGCCGCGGACGGCGAGCGCATGCCCGTCCGCGGTGGTCGCTCAGTGCTTGCCGTTGGCCAGGGCCAGCGCGATGCGCTCCGGGCTCAGCGGCAGCTCGGTCAGGCGCGCCCCGGTCGCGTTCTGGATCGCGTTGGCGATCGCGGCGGGCGCGGGGATGATCGGCGGCTCGCCCACCCCGCGGGCCCCGAAGGGTCCGGCCGGCGAGGGCACCTCGACGATGATGGTCTCGAGGTTCGGCAGGTCCGCCGCGGTCAGCTTGCGATAGTCGAGCAGGCTCGGGTTGGTGAGCCGCCCGCTGTCGTCGAACATGAGCCCCTCGGTGAGCGCGATGCCGAGGCTCTGCACCGCCCCGCCCTGCATCTGGCCTTCCACCCCGAGCGGGTTGATGGCCTTGCCCACGTCCTGGACGGTCACGAAGTCCTGGATCGTCACCTCGCCGGTGTCCGGATCCACCTCGAGCCGTGCGAGCTGGGCCGCGAAGCCCGGCGCCTGCTGGGTGAATGCGGGGTTCGCCTTGCCGAGCACCGGCGGGGTCTTCGACATGTAGAGGTTGCCCTTCTTGCCGATGGTGGCGAGCGTGATGCCCTTGTCCGGCATGCCGCGCACCGTGATCTTGCCGTCCGTCAGCTCGAGGTCGTGGACCGAGGCTTCCAGCTCCGCCGCCGCGATCTCGAACGTCTGCCGCCGGGCGTCCTCCGCGGCCTGCAGCACCGCCGCGCCCACGGTGTAGATGGTCTTGCTGCCCGCGCTCAGCCCGGTCATCGGCGCCACGTCGGTGTCGCCGGTGGTGATGCGCACCAGGTCGGTGTCGACCCCGTAGGCGGAGGCCGCGATCTGCGCCAGCGAGATGTTGGTCCCCGCGATGTCGACCTGCCCGGTGAGCACCGCGAGCGAGCCGTCGGGGTTCAGGCGGACCGTCGCGCCGGTGGGCTGGAGCCCGCCGAGCCAGCCGCCGAGCGCGAGGCCCACGCCGCGGCGCCTGCCGTTCTTGCCCGCGGCGGCCGCCCACTGCTTGCGGGATTTCCAGTGTGGATGTTCCGCGATGCGGGCAAGGACCTGCTTGGCCCCGTTGGACTGCCAGGGCTGCCCGTTCACCATCGGATCGCCTTCCTGGATCAGGTGGCGCATCCGGAACTCGACCGAGTCGAGATCGAGGTCGCGCGCGATCTGCTCCATGTGCGACTCGATCGCGAAGATGGTCTGGGGGGCCACCGGCGCGCGGTACGCGGCCACGCTGGGCTTGTGGGTCAGCACCTCGAAGCCGCGGATGTCGAACGACGGCCACTTGTACATGCTGCCGAGGAACACCGCGCTCACCGCGAGCACCGCGCCGGAGAACGCGCCGGAGTCGATGATCGTCTCCGCGTCGAGGGCCATCAGGGTCCCGTCGCGCTTGACGCCGGTCTTGAGTTTGATGATGACCTGTGGCGCGGGCATGCCCGCCTGCAGCTCTTCCCGCCGCGTCATGACGTAGCGCACCGGGCGCTTGGTCACCTGCGCCAGCACCGCGGTGATGGGCTCGCAGAGCGCGCGGATCTTGCCCCCGAACCCCCCGCCGCACTCCACCGGGATGACCCGGATGCGGTTCTCGGGGATGCCGAGCACGTCCGCCACCTCGGAGCGCGTGTTGAACGAGCCCTGGGTGCTGGCCCAGAGCGTGAGGAGCCCGTTGCGGTCCCACTCCGCCAGCACCGCGTGGGCCTCGAGATAGCCCTGGTGCACCATCGGCACCCGGTAGGTCTTCTCGAGCACGTGATCGGACTCGGCGAAGCCCTTGGCCGGGTCGCCGCGCTGCAGACGCGCCTGCTGGGAGATGTTCACCGCCTTGGCCGGCGCCGCGCTCTTGGCGATGGCGACCGCGGAGTGGGCGAGAGCCTCGCTGGTGTCGGCCTCGGTGCCCGCGTCGGCCACCGGCGGCGCGCCGGGCTGCATCGACTTGAGCGGATCGATCGAGGCGGGCAGCACCTGGTACTCGACCTTGATGAGGTCGAGGGCCTCCTCCGCGATCGACAGCTCGTCGGCGGCCACCGCGGCCACCGGCTGGCCCATGAACACCGCGCGATCGATGGCGAGGACCGCGTGCGCGCGCGTGGGGGCCTTCTTCTTCAGGTGCGGGATGTCCTTCGCGGTCAGCACCGCGCGGACGCCGGGCAGGGCCTTGGCCGCGCTCACGTCGATCGAGACGATCTTCGCGTGCGCGTGCGGGCTGCGCAGCAGCTTGGCGTGCAGGAGGCCCTTGGGCTGGATGTCGGCCACGTACTGGACCCGGCCGGTGACCTTCTCGGGGCCGTCGGGCCGCGGGATCGAGACCCCCACTCCCTTGACGTCGCGCGTGGTCTTCATCGTGCTCATCGAGCGCTCCTCTGCGAGGCGAGCGTGCCGGCCGCCTCGCTGATCGCGGTCACCATCTTGGTGTAGCCGGTGCAGCGGCAGAGATTGCCCGCGATGCCGTAGCGGATCTCTTCCTCCGAGGGCCGCGGATTCTCCTCGAGCAGGGCCGCGGCCGCCATCAGCACGCCCGGGATGCAGAAGCCGCACTGGGGCACGCCGTGGCGGACGAACGCGTCCTGCAGCGGATGAAGGGTGGAATCCGCGGACGCCAGGCCTTCGATGGTGCGGATCGTGCGGCCGCGGGCCTGCATGGCCAGCATCAGGCAGCTCGCCACGACCTTCCCGTCGACGTGGACGGTGCAGGCGCCGCAGTCGCCGGTGCCGCAGCCTTCCTTGGGGCCGGTGAGGCCCATGTCCTCGCGCAGGGCGTCGAGGAGGGTCACGTAGGGCTGGACGAGCACCTCGACCGGCTCGCCGTTCACGGTGCAGCGGAGAATCTGTTTGGCCACGTGGCTGTGCCTCCGGGTCAGGCGCTCGCGCGGGCGAGCGCGGTCGTGAGCGTGCGACGGGTGAGGACGCGGACCAGGTGCTTGCGGAACTCGACGGAGCCGCGCTGGTCGCTGATCGGCTTGGCCGCCTCGATCGCCAGCGTGGCCGCGCGCTCGATGGCGTCCGGCGTCACCGGCTGGCCCTCGAGCGACCGCTCGGCCGCGGTGGCGCGCACCGGCGTGGGCGCGACCGAGGCGAGGGCGATACGCGCCTTGGTGCAGCGGCCGTCGCTCATGGTCAGCTGAGAGGCCACCCCGACCACCGCGATATCGAGCTCGCGCCGCGGGGTGTGCCGCAGGTACTGGCCGCCGCTGTGGGCCCCCGGCGGCGGCACGATCAGCTCGATCAGCATCTCGTTCGGCGCCAGCACCGTCTGGCGCACCCCGGTGAAGAAGTCGGCCATCGGCACCCGCCGCTCGCCCTTGGGCCCCGCGATGACCGCGTGCGCCTCCAGCGCCACCAGCGGGGGCGCCATGTCGGCCGACGGCGCCGCGTTGCAGAGGTTGCCGCCCACGGTGGCGAGGTTGCGCACCTGCAGCGAGCCGACCATGGCCGCGCTCTCCGCGATGGCCAGGTAGGCCCCGCGCAGCGCCGGGCTCAGCTCGAGCTCGCGGGCGGTGACCGCGGCGCCGATGCGGAGGCCGTTGCCGTTCTGAACCTGGCGGACCCGGGCGATCCCGGAGAGGTCCACGACGACGGCGGGCTTGAGCACGCCGTTCTTCATCTGGGGCAGGAGGTCGGTGCCTCCCGCCACCAGCTTGGCCTGGGCCCCGCGCTCGGCGAGGATCTTGAGGCAGTCTTCGAGGCTGTTCGGCAGAACGAGATCGAATCGTCGCATGTTGTCTCCCGGGGGTTTGGCGCGCGCTGGCCATGATACACCGAGTCGTGGACGGCCGGAGGCCACGTTGACTATGCTCGGCGGAGCCTGTATGCTGCCGCGTGCATAGTGACCATGATAGCTCGACTCGTCGCGGTCATGTGGGTGGCGCTGGTCGCCGCGGTCTCGCTCTCGACCGGCCCGGCCCTCGCCCAGTCCACCGTCGTGATCCTCTCGACCACCACGAGCACGCAGGACTCGGGCCTGCTCGACGTGCTGGTGCCGCTCTTCGAGAAGAAGACCGGGCTCACCGTGAAGACGATCTCGGTCGGCACCGGCCAGGCCCTGGCCCTGGCCGCCCGGGGCGAAGCCGACGTGACCCTGGCCCACGCGGCGAGCCTCGAGAAGAAGTACGTCGCCGAGGGCAAGATGACCAACCGCCGCCTGGTCATGTACAACGACTTCGTGATCATCGGGCCGCCCGACGATCCGGCGAAGATCAAGGGCT
>DATFAJ010000755.1:0-2519 GCA_035254745.1 Candidatus Methylomirabilota bacterium
CTCGGGGCCATGGGCGTGGCTCCGAGCGTATCCTCTCCGGGGGCCGACAGGCAACCGGGGCCGGCGGGCGGCGCCGACCCCGGCCGAGCGAGACTAGGCGGGAATTGCGACGCGCTTCAGGATGTCGAGCTGGTCGAGGACCGTCCCGGCTCCGCGCGCCACGCAGGTGAGCGGGTCTTCGGTCGCGCGGATCGCGAGCCCGGTCTCCTGGTGGAGCAGGGCGTCGAGGCCGCGGAGGAGGGCACCCCCACCGGTGAGGACGATGCCGTTGTCGCTGATGTCGGCGGCGAGCTCGGGCGGCGTCTTCTCGAGGCAGGCGCGCACCGCCGCCACGATGTCCGCCACCGGCTCACGCATGGCCTCGCGAACCTCGAGGGCGGTGACCACCACCGTCTTGGGCAGCCCGTCGAGGAGGTCGCGGCCCTGGACCTCCATCCCCTCGTTGTCGTCGCCCTTGGGATAGGCCGAGCCCAGCCGGATCTTGAGCTCCTCGGCCCGGCGCTCGCCGACCAGCAGGTCGTAGCTGCGCCGCAGGAACTGGATGATCGACTGGTTCATGTCGTCGCCCGCCGTGCGCAGCGACTCGGAGTACACCACCCCGCACAGGGACATGACCGCGACCTCGGTGGTGCCGCCGCCGATGTCCACGATCATGCTCGCGCCGGGCTGGGCCACCGGCAGGCCCGCCCCGAGGGCGGCGGCCATGGAGGCCTGGATCAGGTAGACCTCACGGGCGCCGGCCTGGCGGGCGGCATCCCGGACCGCGCGACGCTCCACCTGGGTGATACCGGAGGGCGTGACGATGACCAGCCGAGGCTGCACCAGGCTCCACCCGCGACGGGTCTTGCTGATGAAATAGCGGAACATCTTCTGGGTGCGATCGAAATCGGCGATGACTCCGTGGCGGAGGGGCCGGACGACCTGGACCGAGCCCGGGGCCCGGCCGAGCATGGCCTTGGCCTCGTTGCCGACGGCCTGCACGTTGCCGCTCATGTCGACCGCGACGACCGACGGCTCGTCCAGGACCACGCCCTGCCCCCGGACGTAGAGCCGGGTGTTCGACGTGCCCAGGTCTACCGCCAGGTCGCTCGAGAGCATCCGCCCAAGTCCGCCAAGATTCATGTGCCGTGGCCCTCCCGCCTGGCACCAAGAATTCAAGAAGCGGACCACGATTGGAGCCAATATTATTCAATGGTTACGCTACCATTTGATCAGGGCGGTGACGGGGCCTGTCAGTCGATGCGGCTCAGCGCGGCACCGGTACCTGCTGATCACTCGCGTCGGCCCGCATGAGCAGCACGGGCAGCGGCTTGCCGGCGTCGCCGACCTGGAGAACCCGGGCCGGGTTGTCGATCCCCTCGGCGGCCAGCGCCTGGACCAGGCGGCGACGGTACTCTCGGCCCACCGTCCACTGCTGGATCGGCAGGGTCTTGAGCCGCGCCTTGATCACGAGGCTCGCCTCCTTGAACCCGTCCACCCCGAACACCTCGATCGGCTCGAGGATGAGCGGGCCGTGGGCGGGATCGGCCCGCAGCTCGTCGCCCACCCGGCGCATCACCGCGATCACGCGGTCGGGATCCTCCCGGAAGGAGACCTCCACGTCCACGACGTAGCCGGACCAGCCCCGGGTCATGTTGGCCAGGGTGGTCACGGCGCCGTTCTGGAAGATATGAAGGGTTCCCGCCAGGTCGCGCAGGACGATGGTCCGAAAGGTCACGGTCTCGACGAGCCCACCGGTGCCGTTGACCACCGCCACGTCGCCCACCCGGACCTGGTCCTCCAGCACGAGGAAGAAGCCCGCGATCACGTCGCGCACCAGGTACTGGGCCCCGAAGCCCACCGCCAGGCCCACGATGCCCGCGCCGGCCAGGATGGGCCGGACGTCGAGCCCCAACTGGGAGAGACAGACGACAGCCACCACCGACCAGAGCACGACGAGGGCGAGGGTGCGCAGCACGCTGGTGAGCGTGGCCACCCGCGACCGGGTGACCGCGGCCAGGGCGCCGGTGCGCTCGCCCGCCCGGACGAGAACCCGCTCCAGCTGGACGAGCAGCATCCGCAGCACGCGCGCCAGGATGAAGCCGCCCACGAGGGCGAGCGCGAGCCGGCCGGCGGACTGGGCGACGGTACCCGCGATGCCGGTGAGGAGCCGCTGGATATCGGCCGAAACGAATTCCATCGGACGTACCTCCTTGAGTACGGCGTGGGATCAGGCGGAGCGCTGCGTGAGCCGGATGCCGAGACGGTCGCCCGCGTCGTCGAGGCCGGCCACCGTCCGATCGCTCGCGAGCTCCAGCGCGATCGGACCCTCGACGCCGGTCGCATCGACGTCCACCGCCAGCCGCATGGGCGAGTCCGCCCAGCGGAAGATCAGCCCGCCGGCGCCGGTCGCCTCGAGCCGGCCGTCGAGGAGGTCGCGCCACTGCGTGAGCGCACGACCCGCCGAGTGCGCGCGCAGTCGCAGGCCGAGAATCCGGACGGGCGACGGCGGGTCAGGGAGTCCCGGAGGGATCGACAGG
>DATFAJ010000756.1:0-2402 GCA_035254745.1 Candidatus Methylomirabilota bacterium
CGGTGGTCGCGGAGTTCGTGTCCACCACGTGGTCCGCATTCGCGGGGATCAGCGTGCCGTCGGCGGCGCGGAACAGGATGCCCGTATCCGCCCCGGCCGGCGAGACCGTCATGTCGACCGGTTCACCCGAATGCAGACCGATTCCGGAGAGGGTGACCGGCTGTCTCAGGGTCTGCTGGAAATCCATAGCCGCGGCTATAGCAAGCAAGCCAGATGCCACCCGGGATGCAGAGCCATAACTATTTGTTTAGCATGATATTTATCGCCAGATCGCAAGGCCGGAGCTATGTAATCCGTTGCAAGAAAGACACACTCCCCAACTTTGCGCTGTGTCAGTTTCGCAACACCTACACATCCAGGGTCGCCCTCACGCGAAAGCCCGTGACCTCGCTCTCGATGGCAAGCCCGCTGCTCGAGACATTGCGGATAGCGGTCCGGATCGAATGGCGGGAGGGATCGATCTCCTCGCCCCGCAGGATGGCGTGCAGACGGAGCGCCTCGCCTCCGGCTGCCGGCGTGGTCTCGAACGCCGTGAACTCGATCGCCCGGCAGGCGAACCCCTCCACCTCGTGCACGTAGAGGCATTCCTGGAGCCACGCCCGGAGCAGGGCCGAGGCGCCGACACCATGGGCGCGCACCTCACGCGTGTCGCCCTCCCCGACGGTGGCCGGGTCGACGGCGACGGCGAAGAGGCCGAGGGCGACGCGGGCGAAGGCCTCGGAGAGCGTGGCGCCCGTCGCGGTCAGCTCCACGGTCAGGCGCGCCCCAGGTCGCCGTAGCGGGACTGCAGGAGCGCCACCGCCACCGCGCCGGCGGTCTCCGTCCGGAGGACTCGCGGGCCCAGGCCCGCGATGAGCGCGCCGGCCTCCGCGAGGCCGCGCACCTCCTCCTCGCCGAGGCCACCCTCCGGTCCCACGATCACGGTGACGGCCGGGCACGGCCCGGGAGGCAGCAGCCCGGAGAGCCCGCGCGGCTCGTCCTCCCACAGGCAGATCAGCAGGCCATCGCCCTCGGGGTCGGGGCGCCAGCCGGAGAGCGTGCGGGGCGGCGTGATCTCGGGCACCGCGGCCCGGCCGCTCTGCTGGGCCGCCTCACGGGCCACCCGCTGCCAGCGTGCGAGTCGTGATCCGAGGCGCTCGGGCGGAAGCCGCACCACCCCGCGCTCGGTCAACAGGGGGATGATGCGGGTGACGCCGAGCTCGGTGGCCATCCGGACGATGCCCTCCATCTTGTCGCCCTTGGGCACGGCCTGCGCCAGGGTCAGGCGCAGCGGCGATTCGGTGTCGAGCCGGGCGCGGGCGGTGACCAGGCCCTCGGCCCGCCGGGGCGCGATGGCGGTGAGCCGCACGGACAGGAGCTCGCCGTGGGGATCCACCGCCTGGACCAGGTCGCCCACCGCGGCACGCAGGACCCGGCCCAGGTGGTGCGCCGCGGCGGCGTCGAAGGTCACCCGATCGCCCTGGACCGCGCCCGGGGCCAGGTGGAAGCGGGTCACCGCGTCGGCGCGGCCAGGCGCAGCGAGGCCCAGCCCTCGAGGGCCACGCGCGCCCGGCGCTCGAAGCCCCTGGCGGCCAGCGCCTCGCCGACCCGGTCGTCCTCGTTGTCGAGCATGCCGCCCAGCACGAGCTGTCCACCCGGCGTCACGAGGCGCGCGTAGTCGGGAGCCAGCGCCAGGTGGGTGTGAGTGAGCAGGTTGGCCAGCACGATCGGCGCCGGCTCGGAGACGTCCTGGGGCTCGGCCAGCCGCGCGACGAGCCCGCGGCAATCGTTCCGCTCCGCGTTGACCGTGGTGGCCGCGACCGCGTCGGGGTCCACGTCGATGGCGAGCACGGACCGGGCCCCGAGCCGGAGCGCCGCGATGGCGAGGATGCCGGTCCCGGTCCCGATGTCGAGCACCGCGGCGCCGGGCGCGGCGGCGAGGGCCTCCTCGAGGAGGACGAGGCACCCCTCGGTGGTGCCGTGGTGACCGGTGCCGAACGCGCGGCCCGGCTCGATCACGACGGTCACCCGATCCTCGGCGCCCGGCGCGGCCCCGGGCGGCGCGCCGTCGAGCCAGGGTGGCAGGACCCGCAGCCGCCGCCCCACGAGACGGGCGGGGAAGGACTGCTGCCAGGCGCTCGCCCACGCCTCGTCGAGCAGCGGGGCGATCTCGGCGTCACCGGTTTGGGAGAAGCCGAGCGCGCGGAGGGAGGCGCGGTAGGCGGCGACCGCGGCCAGGAGCACGGTGGACGACTTCGACTCGGCGAAGAAGGCGCGCAGCCGCGGCGGGACGCCGGGGGCCTCCTCCTCGACGACGCCGAGGGCACCCTGCTCCCAGAGGAAGTTGGTCAGCGCGTCAGAGGTCTCGGCGGCGGCGGGAACGGTGAGCTGCCAGAACGCCATCAACTGCCGAACAGCTGCTT
>DATFAJ010000757.1:0-4137 GCA_035254745.1 Candidatus Methylomirabilota bacterium
CGACGCCGGGGATGCCGTAGGCCGCGAGCAGCGGCTGCAGCTCCGGCGTGCCGAGCTGCCGCCCGGCCGGACCGCCCTGCTCGCCGAGCCAGGCGCGGGCCGCGGCCGGGTCGACCGACGCGACGAACGGCCGCGGGGCCGCGAGCCGGCGCTCGCCGAGCCGCGCCATGCCGGCCAGGGTCTTGACCGCGGGCTCGGGGAACGCGTAGCACGGGATGCCGGCCTCCTCGAGTGTGCGCACCCCGGGGGCGACACGCGCGCCCCCGACGAAGGCCGCGACCACCGGGATCGACCAGCCGAGCGTGGCGCCCGCGATGGTGCGCGCCACGCTGGCC
The DNA here is from genome assembly GCA_035254745.1 of Candidatus Methylomirabilota bacterium. Lineage (GTDB taxonomy): Bacteria > Methylomirabilota > Methylomirabilia > Rokubacteriales > CSP1-6 > CAMLFJ01. The sequence goes on from DATFAJ010000757.1 coordinate 336, forward strand.
GCGTCGGTCGCGGCCTGCGGCGTCAGGAGCACGAGCATCGCGTCGGCGCTGTCGCTGCCCAGGGTGTGGAGCGCGTGGCCGTACCGGCGCGCGTCGGCGTCGCCCACCAGGTCCACCGGGTTGCCGAGCCCGGCGGTGGCGGGCAGCCCCTCGGCGAGCCTCCGGCGCAGCGGCTCGGCGGGCGGCTCCATGGCGAACCCGGCGGCCCGCGCCGCGTCCGTCGCGACGATGCCGAGACCGCCCCCGTTGGTCACCACCACCAGGCGACGGCCGCGCGGCATCGGCTGGCTGCCGAGCCCGCGCGCCACGTCGAACAGCTCCTCGACGGTGTCGACGCGCAGCGCGCCGGCCTGGCGGACCGCCGCGTCGAAGGCCCGGTCGGAGCCGGCGAGGGCGCCGGTGTGAGAGGAGACCGCGCGCGCGCCCTCCGCGGTGCGGCCCGCCTTCAGCAGCACCACCGGCTTGACCGCGGCGGTCCGCCGGAGCGCGTCGAGGAACCGGCGGCCGTCGGCCACACCCTCGATGTAGCACGCGACCACCCGGGTCTCCGCGTCGGTGGCCACCGCGTCGAGCAGGTCGCTCTCGTTGACGTCGGCCTGGTTGCCGAGCGAGGCGAAGAGGGAGAAGCCGACCCGGCGGTCGCGCGCCCAGTCGAGGATCGCCACCGCGAGCGCCCCCGAATGGGAGAGGAAGGCGATGCCGCCGGGATCGGGCATCCCGGGGGCGAACGTCACGTTGAGCCGCCGGGTCGGCCGGATCCAGCCGAGGCAGTTCGGGCCCAGCACGCGGATCGGCTGGCCCCGCAGCCACTCGCGCAGCTGCGCCTCCCGCCGCGCGCCCTCCCCGCCGATCTCCCGGAAGCCGGCCGAGATCACCACCGCGCCGCCCACTCCCTTGGCCACGCACTGCACGAGCACGGGCAGGACGTCGACCGCGGGCACCGCGATCACGGCCAGGTCCACCGGGCCGTCGACGTCCTGCACCCGCGGCACCGCGGCCAGGCCCTGCACGGTACTCGCGCGCGAGTTGACCGGGATGATGCGGCCGCGGAAGCCGGCCGAGCGCAGGTTGGCGACGACGCTGCCGCCGACCTTGAACGGATCGCGCGAGGCCCCGATCACCGCCACGCTGCCCGGGTCGAGGAACGGAACGAGCGAACCGCTCACGCGTGGGACCTCTCGGCGATCGCCAGCAGCGCCTCGAGGGCGTCCGTGGCCGTGAAGACGCCCACCACCTGCTCGCCGTCCCAGACCGGGAGCGCGCCGATGCGGCGCTCGAGCAGGAGCCGCGCCGCCACCGTCATCGGCACCCCGCGACCCACGCCGAGCGGGCCCTCGCTCATGATGGAGCGCACCGGCGCGGAGAGAGCCGGCTCCCCCGACTCGCGGCCCACTATCCGTCGCAGATCGCGAATGGAGAGGATGCCGGTGAGCACCGGGCCGTCCATCACGAGCAGGTGGCGGACATCGGCGCGCTCCATCTGGGCGATGGCGGCGCGGATCGGGGTGTCCTCGGCCACCGCCATCGGCGGCTTGCTCATCCAGTCGCCCACCGTCCCGCCGCGCGCCCCGCCGTCCGGCGTCATGGCGCTCAGGCGGGCTCACGCACCGTGAGCACGGGGCACGGCGCGAGCCGGACCACTCGATCCGCCACGCTGCCGAGGAGCGCACGGTCGATCCCGCCGCGTCCGTGGGTGCCGATGACGATCAGGTCGGCCCGCTCGTCCACCGCGAGGGTCACGATCTCCTGGTAGGCCACGCCGCTGCGGAGCGCGACGCGCGCGGAGAGGCCCTCGGCGCGGGCCTTGGCCACCCATTCCTCGGCCGCGGCGTCGGCGAAGCTCCGGGCCGCCTCGAAGACCTCGCGCACCTTGGGCATGATGAACGGCCCCTCGCGGAAGAGCGGGGCCTCGGTCAGCACGTGGGTCAGCACCAGCTCCGCGCCGGACATGCCGGCGAGCCTTTGCGCGAGACGCCACGCTTCCTCCGAGCAGGACGAGAAGTCGGTCGGGACGATGATCCGATAGAACATTGGTCTCTAGTCCTCCAGGATCGGGATCATGGTGCCCCGGGCCGCGGGCGTCTTCGGCAGCGTCACGGTCAGGAGCCCGTTCTTGACCGTCGCGGTCACCCGGGCCGCGTCCACCGCCACCGGCAGGCGCAGGCTGCGGACGAAGACCCCGCAGGCGCGCTCGGCGCGATGATAGCGCGCCTCGGGGTCCCGGCGCTTCTCTCCCTTGATCGTGAGCAGGCCGTCGTGGAGCCCGATCTCGACGTCCTGCCGCTCCAGTCCCGGCACCTCGAAGATCGCGACCAGGCTGTCCCCGGTCTCGGCGACGTCCAGGCTGGGGACCCAGTCCCCCAGCGCCGGCAGCTCCGTGCGCTTGACCCGCGCGATGCGATCGAGCAGCCGGTCCATCTCCCGCTGCAGGCTCTCGATTCCCGTCCACGGCATCAGTCCGCGCATCATGGTGGTCCCCTCCCTTCCTAGAGGGTCACGCGCCCCCGTTCCAAGAGTTGCAACGCGGGTGCCACCGAAGACCCTCATCGATCCGGGGAGTTACGGCCGGTACCGGCGCGACCGCCGAGGCGCCCCCGCCTCGCTGTGGCCACGGCGCCCCAGGCCCTCTTGAAGCGGCCCGGTCCTTGACCCACAATGCAGGCGTTCATGATCCCGCGCGCCGAGGCCACATGACCAGCTGGCTCGTCCGCCACCGGGTGGCCTTCGAGTTCGCGGTGGCCGCCGCCATCCTCGGCGCCATCGGGGTCGTCGCGGTCAGCGCCCGGCACCTCGTCGAGCAGTACGAGGCGGTGCGGCGCGCCAGCGAGATCGAGGCGGAGCTCGACAGCCTGCGCTCGGTAGTCACCGACGCCGAAGCCGGCCAGCGCGGCTTCCTCCTGACCGGAGACGAGAGGTACCTGGCCCCGTCCCTCACCGCCTCGATCGACTCTGCCGAGAGCCACCTGACCACGCTCCGAGGCCTGAGTGCGGACCGGCCCGACATCCAGCGGCAGCTCGCTGCCGTGGGGGCCCCGATCCGGGACAAGATGGAGGAGGTCCGTGAGACCATCCGGCTGCGGCGGGAGAATCGACCCGACGCAGCGCTTCGGCTCGCCCTCACCGACCGCGGCCGCCGCGCCACCGAGCAGATCCAGTCGGTCCTCGGCGCGATGCGGAATGAGCAGCATGAGCGCCTCGTCCGGGCGACCGCCCAGGCGGAGCGGGCCCGTCACGTGCTGCTCACGCTCGTCGTCCTGGCCGCGGCCGCCCTGCTGGTCCTGGGCTTCCTGCTCGCGGAGAGCCGGCGACGCGCCGGCGAGCTCCGGCTGACCCGCGCCACGCTACGGGAGCAGGTCGCCGAGCACGAGCAGACGACCTCGCTGCTCACCTCGCTCGTGCAGTCGTCGGACGACGCCATCGTCGGCCTCGACCTCGAGGGGCGCATCCTCACGTGGAACCGAGGGGCCGAGCGACTGTACGGCCATCGCGAGGCCGAGATGCAGGGCCGGTCGGTCGACTCGCTCCTGCCGGGCGAGCGGCGGGCCGAGATGGCGGCGGCCCTCGATCGCGTCCAGAGGGAGCAGACCACCGAGCGGTTCGAGACCGAGCAGCTCACCAAGGACGGCCGGCGGGTCAACGTCTTCCTCACCGTGTCGCCGATCCGGGACACGCCCGGGACCCCCATCGGCATCTCCATCGTGGGCCGCGACATCGGCGCGCAGAAGGCGGCGGAGGAGGCCCTCCGCCGCAGCGAAGCCACCTCCCGCGCCTTCCTCGAGTCCGCCTCCGAGAGCATCGTGAT
>DATFAJ010000758.1:0-4876 GCA_035254745.1 Candidatus Methylomirabilota bacterium
GAGATACTCGGGAATGGAGGCTGGCCCGACGCCGAACTTCTCGCGAACGGCCGCTTCATCGTACGACTTGCGCCGGATGCGATCGTGCAGGATGACACGGTTGCCGACGACGCATTGCGCCAGGTCCTTATCCGGCGAGAGGATGATGACCTGTTCCACCTGGTTCGCAAAGACATGGGCCGCTGTCGCGAGTGCGTCGTCGGCTTCGAAGGTGATCATCGGCCAGACGACGACGCCGAGCGCGCGCAGCGCCTCCTCGGCGCGTTCGATTCCCGTGTCGAACTCTCCCAGCTCGGCCAGCGAGAGCACGAGGTAGGCGCGGGCGAACACGGGCAGGAGGCCGTTGACGCTCCAGTCGCCGTGGACCATCTGCTCGGGCATCGACGCGACCGTGCGCGAGAGGATCTCCGCCGCCTTCCGGTGGTTGCCCACCGCTCCGTGCGCGGTGCCGAGGAAGATGTTGGCCACGATCCACAGCGTGGAGTTGGGCTGCCACCGGGCGATGTCGAGCGCCTTCTCTCCGGACTCGATCGCCCGGTCCGGGTCGCCGGTCAGACGGAAGTACTGGCTCATGAACGCGAACACCTGGCCCAGCCGGCGACGGTCGTCCAGGGCGATCGCCAGCGTCTCGGCCTCCCGGAGGTGCTCGAGGATGCGCTCGAGGTCGCCCAGGGCGTGGAGCGAGTTGCGGAAGTCGAGCCGGAGGTCGATGGCGTGCTCGGCCATCTGCCGGCTGCGGGGAAGCCGCCCCACGATCTCCAGCGCCTGCTCGAAGTAGGCGACCGCCTGCCGGTGGGCCGAGTGCTCCGCCGCCTTGATGCCGGCCCGGTGCGCGTACTCGAGCGCCTTGTCCCAGAGCTCGCCCTTGCTGGAGTGCAGCGCCAGCCGCTCCAGGTGGTCGGTCAGGCGCTCCGGGTTGATGCGCTCGACGACCGCCACGATGCGGCCGTGGAGCTCGCGCCGCTCGGCAGGCGGGATGCCCCCGTAGGCCACCTCGTGGGTGAGCGCGTGCTTGAAGGTGTACTGGCCCTCGGGCCCGACCTCGTACAGGAAGTCGGCCGCCCGCAGGCGATTGAGCATCGCGCGCAGATCTTCCTCCTGGAACCCGGAGAGGACGCTCAGCACCTCGAACGGGATGATCTTGCCGATCACCGCCGCCGACTGCAGGAGCCCCCGCTCCCGCTCCGGCAGGCGGTTGATGCGGGCCCGCAGCACTTCCTCCACGGTGTCCGGCACCGTGATCTCGTCCGAGGGACCGCCCTGCTCGCGCACGGTGCGGGCCAGCTCCTCGAGGAAGAGCGGGTTGCCCTCCGCCTTGCTCACGATCCGCTCGCACACCGGGTCGCCCAGCCGCTCGCGGGGCAGGAAGCCGCCGAGCACGCTCCGGCTGTCCTCCGGGGAGAGCGGCTGGAGCGCGATCTGGGTGAGGTGCGATCGCTCGAACGCCTGGGGCCAGTAGCCGGGCCGGTAGCTGACGATCAGCAGCAGGGGCACGCCCTCCAGGGTCTTCACCATCTCGGCCAGGGCCTCCGAGGAGGCGTCCAGCCAGTGGATGTCCTCGACGGCCAGGATGAGCGGGCGCTCGCGGCTCGCGGCGACGCACATCTGGCGGAGGATCTGGCTGGTCCGGACCTGGATGCCGTCGAGCCGGGAGGTATCGAGTGCCTCGGTGCCCTCCTTGATCCCGAGGAAGCGGAGCAGGTAGGGAAGCACCACCTCCACCTCGATCCCGAGGCGCTCGAGGCTCCGCCGGAGCTTGGCGGTCACCGTGGCGGGCGCGTCGGTCTCCCGGATGAGGCACGCGGTGCGCAGGATCTCGAGCACCGGGAGGTACGGAGTCGACGTCCCGTACGAGAGGCAGTGCCCCTCGAGGTAGGTGACCGGCTCCCCGCGGAGCGCCTGCCGGAACTCGTAGAGCAGCCGCGACTTGCCGATGCCCGCCTCCCCGACGATTCCCACGATCTGGCTGTGTCCGGCGCGCGCCGAGGCGAGACGGCTCTCGAGCAGGTCGAGCTCCTGTCGGCGCCCGACGAAGCCAGCCATCTCGCCCTCGATGCCCAGGCCGGGGCCCTCGCGGCCGCGCAGGTAGTGGAGCGTCTGCGACGCGGTCTCCCGGCGCTCGAGGGTGAAGCGGCGGCCGAGGAAGGGCGCGGCCGCCGCGCTGGCCACGATGCTGCCGGTGCGGGCGGCCGCGAGCAGGGGATCGAGGACCCGCCACTCGATCCGCTTGGCCGCCGCGTCGATCTGCAGATCGCCTCCGACGTTCCCGACCAGGACCTGGCCGACGTGGATCGCGGTCGTCACGCTGAAGGGCTCGCCGTCGCGGCCGCGCGCCGCCGCGTTCTGCATCGCCATCGCGGCGTGCGCGGCGCGACGCGGGGCGTCCTCCACCGGCTCCAGGCCGAAGACCGCGCCGACCGTGGTCGGGCTCAGCTCGTCGATGCGGGCGCCGAACGACTTGAGCTTGTCGAGCACCACGTCGAGCGCCGAGCCCTTGTCGCTCCACTCGAGCACCGCCCGCAGCAGGGTGACACGGCGGGACTCCCAGCGGATCGCGGTGGGCGGCGCGGCCGCCGGCGGAGCCGCGCGCGCCTCCCTCGCGGGCGGGGCGGCGCCAGCCGTGCGGTGCCCGCCCCTCGCCGGCGGCGCGTCCTGGCGCAGGCCGAGCTTCTCGATGCGCGCGCGCACCGTGTTCCGGGTGATCCCGAGGACGGAAGCGGTCCGGGAGATGTTCCAGCCGGTCTGGGCGAGCACGGTCTGCAGGTGCCCGCGCAGGGCCTCGTCGAGCGACGCCGGGGCGGCCGCGACGACCGCGGGGGCCGTCTCCTCGTGCGGCGGCGCGGGCAGCTCGAGCACCGCCCGGGTGACCACCGTCCCGTCGGTCAGCAGCGCGACCCGCTCGAGCACGTTGCTCAGCTCGCGCACGTTGCCCGGCCACGGGTGGGCCAGGAGCTGCTCCTGCGCATCCCGAGCCAGGGTCTTGGGCGGCAGGCCGTAGTCGGCGCAGATGCGTGACAGCAGGTGCTGGGCGAGCAAGATCACGTCCCGGCCTCGCTCGCGGAGAGGCGGCAGGCGAAGGGTCAGGACCGCGAGGCGGTGGTAGAGATCCTCGCGGAAGCGATGGTCGCGGATGGCGGCCTGGAGATCGGAGTTGGTGGCGCTGATGATCCACGCGTCCGCCGGCTCGGGGTGGGTGCCGCCCAGCCGCCGGACGCTCCGCTCCTCGATGACGGTGAGTAGCTTGGCCTGCAGCGCCTCCGGGAGGAGCCCGACCTCGTCGAGGAAGATCGTGCCCTGGTGCGCGGTCTGGAAGAGGCCGGGCTTTGCCCGCCGCGCGTCGGTGAAGGCGCCGCGCTCGTGGCCGAAGAGCTCGGACTCGAGCAGGGTCTCGGGGATCGCCGCGCAGTTGAGCGGCACGAAGTGCCGGGACGCGCGCGGGCCCGCCCGGTGCAGCACGCTCGCCACCAGGCCCTTGCCGGTTCCCGTCTCGCCCTCCAGTAGGATCGCGGGGGGACGCCGCGCGCTGAACGGGCGCGACAGCAGGCGCCGGATCGTCTCTCGCGCCGCTTCGATCGCGGGGCTCTCACCCAGGAGCTCGACGAACGGGTCCATCCCGGGCCAACGATGCCGTAGAAGCCCTTACTGGTCAAGGAGGTGGTCAACATTTCACCAGTGCCAACCGGAAAGAATAGCAGCCGATGTGTAACATATTATAAATATGTATCTTTACCGTGGCACTCGCCTTGCGATCGTGTAGGGACATGTCTTCCATGACTCCATCCGAGTCCGGAGAGGAGATCGACATGTCCGCCCTGAAAGGCCGCGCGAGCTCGTTCACCCTTCCTGGTCGCATCCTCGGCCCCGACGACGGCGCGACGCTGGGCGTCGCCATTCGGCCGCTGACCCGGCGCTCGCCGCTGGCGGTGCTGCGGGCTGACCCGCGCCAGGCGGTGGAGCACGATCTGATCCGCTGCCTGGTCTGCGGCAGCGCATTTCGCCAGCTCACCAACACGCACCTGCGCCACCACGGCATGACCGCGGACGAGTACAAGCGGCACTTCGGCTACAACCGAGGCCGGCCACTGATGTGCCACGCGCTGCAGCGGCTGTACACGGAGCGGGCCGTGAAGATCGGCCTCGCGGCCCGCATTCGCCAGCGGCCCATCCTGGCGCGGCCCGAGTTGCGCCGACGTGGCGGAGCCCGCACGATTGCCCTCGAGGAGATCCTGACCCGCCGCGAAGTCCGCGAGCGCGGGCGGACCGGCGTCCTCTAGCCGCGACCTCGAGTCCCCCCCGCCCGCGCGGCGACTGATCGCCGAGAAGGAGCCCGGCAACCGATCCCCGGATGCCGGCTCGACCGCGGGGTCGCTCCGGCTGATCGAGATGTGCGCGGCCGACTCCCGCCCGACATCGACTCCTGCCGGGCCGCGCATAACGCGCCGCGTGAGAGGGTAGCTGGAAGGGTTGTCGGACCACCGCCCATGCCGTATATTTTGCGAGGGTTTCCCCACCAGCACCCGTCCGGCTGCGCGGCCGGCGCAAGGAGAGGAGCACAATGGAGCGTTCCCGTACCTTCGCAGTCGCGGTCTCGCTGTGCCTCGGCGTGGTCGTCGCGTCGGTGACGCCGTCGTCGGCCCAGGCGCCGAAGTACGGCGGACACCTGAACCTCATGCAGCGCGAGGAGCTCTCGCAGGGCTTCGCGATCCACGAGACCTCGACCATCGCGACCTCATTCCCGTCCTTGCCGTGCTTCAACAATCTGGTGGTGTTCGATCAGACCAAGCGGGCGGAGACCGTCGACAACCTGGTCGGCGAGCTCGCGGAGAAGTGGTCCTGGCAGGACAACTATCGAAATCTCGTCTTCTTCCTGCGGAAA
>DATFAJ010000759.1:0-4656 GCA_035254745.1 Candidatus Methylomirabilota bacterium
GCCCCGTAGTCCTCCCCGACCACGATGAGCGCCCCCCCGATCACCCCGGCCGAGGCCAGGTTCGACAGCGCGTCCGCGGCCACATTGGTGCCCACGATGGACTTCCAGGTCACCGCGCCGCGCATCGGATAGTTGATCGACGCGCCGAGCAGGGCGGCCGCCGCCGCCTCGTTGGCCGAGGCGTCGAGGTACACGCCCATCGGCTCGAGCAGCGACTCGTTGGCGTCGGCCAGGACGTCGAGCAGGTGGGAAACCGGCGCCCCCGGGTAGCCGCCCACGTAGGAGACCCCGGACTGCAGCAGCGCCTTGGTGATGGCGAGGATTCCCTCGCCCCGGAGCACCTGCCCCTCTCCCAGCGCCAGCTGCTTGACTTCCTCGGCGAAGGACCGTTCCATAGAACCCTCTTTTACCACAACCCTCGGGGGAGGAGCCCGTGGCGCACTTCACGACGACCGACGGCGTCCGCATCTACTACGAGTCGCACGGCACCGGCGACCCGCTCTTCCTGGCCTACGGCATCGGCGGCAACGCGGGCATGTGGCAGCCCAACGTCCACGCCCTGGCCGCCCGGCACCGGCTCGTCCTCTGGGAGCCGCGCGGCCACGCCCGCTCCGAGAGCCCGGCCGACCCCACCCGGGTCACCTTCGGGCACTGGGTGCTCGACCTGCGCGACCTGCTGGATCACCTGGGCGTCACCCACGCGGTCGTGGGCGGCCTCTCGCTGGGCGGCGGCATCGCCACCCGGTTCGCGCTCGGCCACCCGGAGCGGGTGCGGGCCCTCGTCGTGGTGGACTCGTCCTCCGCGGTGGGGCTGCCGCTGTCGGTCGAGAACGTGGTGATGCGGGCGCGCTCGATCGAGGTCACGCTCAAGGGCGGCATGGACGCCATGGCCGAGTTCGCCATCGCGTCGAACCCGAACGTGGCCGGCCGGCTCAAGCTCGACCCGGGAGCCCGGCAGGAGATCTTCGACTACTACCGGATGCTGACCCCGATCGGCTACGCCAACGCGCTCCGCGCCCTGCTCCAGATGGACTACATCACCGAGCGGCTCCCCGAGATCTCGGTGCCCACCCTGCTGATCTGCGGGGACGAGGATCCGTCGCTCGCCCCGATGCGGGTGATGGAGAAGAAGATCAAGCAGGCGCGCTTCGTGCTGCTCTCCCCCGCCGGCCACTTCGCCAACCGGGATCAGCCGGCGGCCTTCAACCGCGCGGTGCTCGAGTTCCTCGACGAGATCGGGCCCGCGTGACCGTGACGTCCGCGCCCCGCACCCCTTCCCCGCAGTCCGGACAGTAGTAGCCGACCGAGACCGGGTGCCCGCACCCGGTGTGCACGAGCCGGGTCTGCTTGTGCACGTGGCGGCCGCCCCACGCGGCGAGCGCGCCCACCACCATGCCCAGCTCCCGCCCCTTGTCGGTGAGCGCGTACTGGGCGCGCGGCGGGTGCTCGGAGTAGAACTCCCGCGCGATCAGCCCGTGCTCCTCCATCAGCTTCAGGCGCGCGGACAGGATGTTGGGGGCGATGCCGGGCAGGGTGGAGAGGAGATCCTGGAAGCGCTGGGTGCCCCGCAGGAGGTCGCGCACCACCAGCAGGGTCCAGCGGTCCCCGATCACCTCGAGGGACTTGGCCACCGGGCACGCCTGGTTGTAGCGCTTCGGCATGGAGGCAGTATACCGGGCCACTTGACAAAGGAGCAAGTGACTATTATTTTACAAGTCACACGAGGAGGAGGCCCGATGCCGAAGCACATCGACATGATCCGGCAGATGAAGCGCGGCGAGGCGCCGCCACCCCCGGTCGCCCGGCTGATCGGGTTCACCCTCGACGAGGTCGAGCCCGGGCGCGCGGTGGTCACGCTCGAGGCCGACGCGCGCCACGCCAACCCCATGGGCACCGTCCACGGCGGCGTGCTGTGCGACATCGCGGACGCCGCGATGGGCATCGCCTACGCGGCCACCCTCGACGAGGGCGAGACCTTCACCACCCTCGAGCTCAAGATCAACTTCCTCAAGCCGGTCCGCACCGGCCGGCTGGTCGCCACCGGCCGGATCGTGAAGGGCGGGCACACCGTGGGCCTCGTCGAGTGCGACGTGGTCGACGACAAGGAGCGCCTGGTCGCGCGCGCCTCCAGCACCTGCATGACCCTGCGCGGCCCGCAGGCGGTGGGGCGCTAGGGTGGGCCCGGCCACCGCGGCCGGCGTGGCCGTCGCCATCGCGCCCGCGCTGTCGCCGCGGACCCGCCGGCTGCTCGAGGGACCGGTGGCCGCGACGCTGCTCCGGCTGGCCGCGCCCAACGTGCTGGTCATGGTGCTGCAGGCCGCGGTGAGCACGCTCGACGCGGTGTTCGTGGGCTGGCTCGGCTCGGACGCACTCGCCGGCGTGTCGCTGGTCTTCCCGCTCGTCATGCTGATGCAGACCATGTCCGCGGGCGGCATGGGCGGCGGCGTCGCCTCCTCGGTCGCGCGGGCGCTCGGCGCGGGCCGCCGCGCGGAGGCCGACGCCCTGGTGGTGCACGCCCTGGTGATCGCGGTGGTGATGGCGGCCGGGTTCACGCTGCTCCTCGAGCGGGGCGGGCCCGCGCTCTATCACGCGATGGGCGGCGACGGCGCGGTCCTGGCTTCGGCCGCCCTCTACTCGCGCGTGCTGTTCGGGGGCGCGCTCGCCTTCTGGCTCTTCAACACGCTCGGGAGCGTGATCCGCGGCACCGGCAACATGGCGCTCCCCGCGTCGGTGATGGTGGGGAGCGGGCTCGTCTACCTCGCGCTTTCCCCCGCCCTCATCCTGGGCTGGGGGCCGCTGCCGCGCCTCGGCATCGCGGGCGCCGCCGCGGCCAGTGTCGCGTCGTTTGGCCTCGGGAGCCTCGCGCTGCTCGGCTTCCTGCTCTCGGGCCGGAGCCTGGTGCGCCCGACCCTGCGCGGCCTGGGCCTGCGGCGGCGGCTGTTCTGGGAGATCCTGCGCGTGGGCGCGCCCGGCTCGCTCAACACGATCCTCACCAACCTGACGGTGGTGCTGCTCACCGCGCTGGTCGGGCCCTTCGGCGGCGCCGCGCTCGCCGGCTACGGGCTGGGCGCGCGGCTCGAGTACCTGCAGATCCCCATCGTGTTCGGCCTCGGCTCCGGGCTCGTCACGATGGTCGGCACCAGCGTCGGCGCGGGCCACCGGGCCCGGGCTCTGCGGGTGGCCTGGATCGGCGGGGCGATGGCGGGCTCCATCACCGGCACGATCGGGATCCTCGCGGCGCTGTTCCCGCACGCCTGGCTCGGGCTCTTCACGAGCGACCCGCAGGTGCTCGCCGCCGGCACGCGTTACCTGCGCATCGTCGGGCCCTGCTACGGATTCTTCGGTGCCGGCCTTGCGCTCTACTTCGCCTCGCAGGGAGCGGGCCGGCTGCTCTGGCCGCTGCTCTCCGGCGCGGCCCGGCTGGCGATCGCGGCGGCGGGCGGCTTCATCGCCACCCGCTGGCTCGGCGCCGGGCTCCCCGGCCTGTTCGCCGCGATGGCGGGCGCGCTGGTGGCCATGGGACTCATCAACGTCGTGGCGATCCGCCTCGGGGCCTGGCGAGGCGTCGGCCGGAGGAGCGCATGACCACGCAGCAGATCTTCGGGCTGCAGGTGCTGCTGAGCTTCGTCCTCTACACCCTGGTGGCGCGGTGGTACGTGAGCCCGCGCCTCGCCGCGCTGCCGGTGGACCGCGCGCTCCAGCCCCTGCTGGTGCTGCACGCCGCCCGCCACATGGGGCTCGTGTTCCTGGTGCCGACCGTGGTCGGCGGCGTGCTGCCGGCCGCCTTCGCCGCTGCTGCGGGCTACGGCGATCTCCTCGCCGGCCTGCTCGCCCTGGGCTCGCTCGTGGCGCTCCGCGCCCGCGCGGGCGTGGCGAGGCCGCTCACCTGGCTCTTCAACGTCGTGGGGCTGCTCGACCTGGTCAACGCGTTCTACCAGGGCCTCTCCCACGGCGTCCTCCTCGGCGCCGCCTACTACATCCCCACCTTCATCGTGCCGGCCCTCGTGGTCACCCACGTGATGATCTTCGGCCTCCTGCTCCGACGTCCCGCGACCGCCGACGGGGCCCATTTGCCCGCGCCGTCACACGTGTGAAACAATCGCGGGCGATGAGCCGCCGCGCCCGCGCGATCCTGGCCACCGCCTGCGGGGCCCACTTCGTCCACGACGGCTTCTCCGACATCCTCTACATCCTCCTGCCGGTGTGGGCCTCCGAGTTCGGGCTGTCCTTCGCGCAGGTGGGGCTGCTCAAGACGCTCTACACCGGGGGCATGGCGACCTTCCAGGTGCCGGCCGGCCTCCTCGCCGAGCGCCGCGGCGAAGCCCGGCTGCTGGCGGCGGGCACCGCGGTGACCGCGCTCGGCTTCCTGGCCGCCGGGCTCACCGGTGGATTCCTGGCGCTCCTGGCCTGCCTCGCGCTGGGCGGGCTCGGCTCGGGCTGCCAGCACCCGCTGTCCTCCTCGCTCGTGTCGCGCGCCTACGAGACCGGGCCGCGGCGCACCGCGCTCGGCACCTACAACTTCGCCGGCGACCTCGGCAAGGTGGCGGTGCCGGCGGCGGTGGCGGTGGCGCTGCCGTGGCTCGGCTGGCGACGGGCGGTCGGCGTCTACGCGGTGATCGGCCTGCTGGCCGCCGCGGTCATCCTGGTGCTGCTCGC
>DATFAJ010000760.1:0-5988 GCA_035254745.1 Candidatus Methylomirabilota bacterium
CGCCACGGGCGCCACCGGGCCGCCGCGGCCAGCGCGGTGAGGCCGGCCGCGTCCGCGAGCAGCGCGAGCGCGAGCCGGCCGCGCGAGCACGGCAGGCCCGCCGAGAGCGCCAGGTCGGGATCGTCCGGCTGCTGGGTGAGCCGGTGGTGCTGGTGGTGCCGGCGCCGGTACACGCGTAGATCCTCGCCCAGCGGCGCGGCACAGAGCCAGGTGCCGACCCGCGTGTTGGCGGGACCGCTCGGGAAGAGGAGCCAGTGCGACGTCTCGTGCATGAGCACGATCAGCCCGAGCTGCCGCGTGCCGATGACCACCACCGCCACGCCGAGGGTCCAGGGAGACGGCCAGAGCGCGTAGAGGGCGATCGCCCCGGCGATCGTCGCCCACGCGTGGAGCACCAGACCGGCACCGCGCCGGGTGGAGGTGCGACGGAGCCGGCCGAGCTCCTCCAGCGTAAGGAGGTCGCCGGCGGTCACCGGCGCACCGGAGGGGCGGCGCATGCCGGCGATGATACCGGAGGCGGGCGGCGGCGGCTAGGCGGGACCGCCCGTCCGGACCGGAGCCGCCTGCGGCTGATCTGCCAGCGCACGAGGCGTCGCGACCGGCTCAATCCCGGGGAAATCGACGTTCCGGCCGTGGCCGGGCCTTAACCCGGCCCGCGCCGCTGGGCAGACTTTGCCGGGCGGTGCCCGGCGCGTGCCTTGACGACGGGCGCGCCGGCCCCTAGGATCGCGGCATGGCGGGCGGCTCGGGCAGGGGACTGATGACGGCGGGGCTCATCGTGGCGTTCATCGGGCTCTGCATCGTGCTGATCAAGGTGCTGCGGGTGCCCGAGTACTGGGTCCCGCTCCTGGTCGGCGTCGGGCTCTTCCTCCTCGGCTTCATCCGCTGGATGACGTCCCGCGACTCCTGAGCCCGCTCAGCGATAGCGCGGGTGCCACTCCGGGCCGGTCCAGGTCGTCCACGCGACCGGCTCCAGGCGGACCAGCACCCGCGGCCGACCGAGCGTGCGCTCGGCGTAGCCCGCGCCGCCGGGGCCCAGGTAGCGGAGCGACAGGCGTCGGGTGAGCTCGAGCAGCGTCGGGCTGGCCGCGGGCGCCACCGGACCTTCCAGGATGCGCGCGGTCGCCTGCACCTGCACCCGGGTGTGATGCGCGTGGAGGTCGTCGGCCACGTGGAAGGCCACGCGCGGATCGACGCGGATGTGGGCGATCCACCGGGCGCGCTCGCGGCCCACCACCAGGAAGGCCCGTCGATCCGGCTCGAACTCGTACCAGACCGGCGCGACGTACGGCCAGCCGTCCGCGCCGAGCGTCGCGAGGCGGCCGGTCCACGGCTCGGCCAGGAACCGCGCCGCCTCGGCCGGGGTCAGGGCTCCGATCGTCTCACTCGGCTCGTAGGACATGGTCACTCCCGGTCTTCACGACGCTCGACCCGCAGGCGAGCGATCAGGTAGAGCACGATCGCGAGGTTGGCCGCGACGATGAGCGCGCGAGTGGCCCGCACGCGCTCCACGAGCTCGTAGACCTCGAGAGGAAGAAGGGACGCGGTCGCGATCACGGTGAGGTACTCGGCCCACCGGCGCCGGAGGAGCAGGCCCACGCCCTCGACGAGGAAGACCGCGGCGTACACGAACGTGCCGACCTCGATCGCGCGCAGCGTCTGCGGGTTCGCGTCGAGCACCGTCGCGAGCAGCGCGTCGACCCAGTGGCGGCCCGGGCGCAGGTGGAGCTCCGCGACCCAGCGCGCGAGGGTCTGCGCCGCGTCATGTCGGGTGAGGTAGAGGGCGGCCAGGCCCGCCGCCGCGAGGGCCATGCCCTTGGCGAGCTTGAAGCCTCCGATGAGCCAGAGCAGCTGGTCGCCTCGCGGCGGCAGTCCTCAGCCCTTCAGGCTGAACTTCTGGAACGTGTGGCACCCCGCCGGCACGCGGCCGCGGCTCTCCGCGAACGTCCAGGTGACCTCGGCCACGTAGATGTCACCGCGGGAGTCCACCGCGATACCGTGCGGGGCCGCGAAGCTGCCGGCCGCGGTGGCCTCGGGCGTGCCCCAGCGGGTGAGGAGCCGCCCGTCCCGGTCGAACACGCTGACGCGCCCGTAGAGGGGGTCGGTGATCTTGCGGCCCTGCCGCGGGGCATTGTCACCCTTGTGCCACCAGAGCTCGGAGACGTACGCGCGCCCCTGCGCGTCGAACACGAGGTGCGTGGGCCGCTGGGTGTCGGTCCACTCGGAGAGGTACTCGCCGTCCGGGCTGAAGATCTGGATGCGGTCGTTCTCCCGATCGCAGACGAAGATGCGCCCGTCGGCCGCGGCCGCGATGCCGTGGGGCAGGTAGAACTGGCCGGGTCCGGTGCCGGGCACGCCCCACGAGCGCTTCAGCTCCCCGTTGGCCCCGAACTGGTGCACGCGGCAGTTGCCGTAGCCGTCGGAGACGTAGAGATCGCCCTTCGGGCCCACCGCGAGATTCGTCGGCCGGTTGAATCCGTCGGCCGGCTTCGTGATCGTCATGTAGTCCTTGCCGTCGTAGCCGGTGTCGGCGGGCTGGTTCATCGTGCCGAGCGTCATCAGCAGCTTGCCCTTCGGGGTGAACTTCCGCACCGTGTGGTTGCCGTCGTCGGTGCAGTAGAGCATCTCGTCGGGCCCGACCGTGATGCCGTGCGTGCGGTAGGTGAACTGGCCCTCGCCCCAGGAGCCCAGGAACTTGCCGTTGCGGTCGTACGCGATGACCGGATGGTCGCCGCGGCAGATCAGGTAGACGCGGTCCTCGCCGTCGACCGCCACGCCCGCCACGTCCCGGTGCACGTAGCCCGCGGGCAGCTGCTCCCATCCCTCGACGACCTCGTACTTGAGCGTGCTCGTTCCCGCCATGGGGTCTCCTCCCGTCGCGACACTCGGAGTGGCTCGCGCCCGACCGGTCAGACTATGGGAGAAACGCGAGGCCGAGTCAAGCCGACGGCCGTGCGACAATGGGCCCGCCATGCTCATCGCCCAGATCACCGACACCCACATCAGCACCCCCGACAGCGCGAACGATCGACACTTCCGCACCCCGGAGCACCTCGAGCGGGCGGTCGCGCACCTCAACCGTCTGGATCCGCGCCCGGACGTGGTGCTGGCCACCGGCGACCTGGTCGAGCGGGGAGAGGCGCAGGAGTACGCGCGGCTGCGGTCGATCCTGGACCGGCTCACGATGCCGGTCTACGTGGTGCCCGGCAATCACGATTCCCGCGAGCAGCTGGCGCGGGCCTTCGCCGACCGCGCCTACCTGCCCGCCCAAGGCTTCCTCCAGTACACCGTCGAGGATTGGCCGATGCGGCTGATCGGGCTCGACACCCACGTGCCCGGCGAGCCGGGCGGACGACTCTGCGCCGAGCGCCTCGGCTGGCTCGACGCGCGCCTCGCCGAGGCCTCCGACCGGCCCACCCTCGTGTTCATGCACCACCCGCCGTTTGTGACCGGGATGCAGGCGATGGACGCGATGGGGCTCGAGGGCGGCCCGGCGCTGGCCGAGGTCATCGGGCGCCATCCGCAGGTGGAGCGGGTGGTGTGCGGTCACGTCCATCGCGCGATGACGCGCCGGTTCGCGGGCACGGTGGCGAGCACGAGCCCGGCCACCGCGCACCAGCTCGCGCTCGTGCTGCCGCCCGCCCGGCACCTCGCGGTGGTCATGGAGCCGCCCGCGTGCGCGCTTCACCTCTGGCTCGGTCCCGACTCGGGCCTCGTGAGTCACCTGAGCGTGATCGGCGACGAGCGGCCGCCCTTCACGCTCTACGACGGCCACCGCTGGCTGCGGGACGCGACGCCGCCGCCCGCGTTCCATCCGCGCTGAGCGCCCGCGAGGCTTGCGGCGCCTCGGTCGATTTGATAGCGTCGCGGCCATGACCCCTACCGCTTCCGCCCTCGCGTGGACCACCGAGGAGGTCCGCGTGGCGGGCTCCTCCGTACGACTACGTACCGCCGGCCGCGGCGCGCCGCTGCTCGTGCTCCACCACGACATCGGCACGCCCGAGCAGCTGCCGTTCTACGAGGCGCTGGCGCAGCGCTTCACGGTGCTGCTGCCCTCGCATCCCGGCTACGACGGCTCGGAGCGCCCGGCGTGGATGCGAAGCGTCCGGGACGTCGCGGTCACCTATCAGGCCCTGCTCGCCGCGCGCGGGCTCACCGACGTCTCGGCGGTGGGCCTGGGCTTCGGAGGGTGGATCGCGGCCGAGATGGCCACCATGGCCCCGCGCGGATTCCGGCGCATGGTCCTGGTGGGCGCGATGGGCATCAAGCCCGCCGCGGGGGAGATCCTGGACCAGGCGCTGGTGAGCTACATCGACTACGCGCGGGCGGGCTTCGAGGACCAGGCCGCGTTCGACCGGCTGTTCGGGGCCGACCCGGCCACCGCGCAGCTCGAGCAGTGGGACCTCAATCGCGAGATGACGTTCCGCATCGCGTGGAAGCCCTACATGTACAACCCCACGCTGCCGCCGCTGCTGGGCGGGGTCTCGACGCCCACGCTGATCGTGTGGGGGCGGGAGGACCGGATCGTGCCGGTCGCGTGCGCGGACCAGTACGCCCGCGCGCTGCCCACCAGCCGGCTCGCGGTGCTGGAGCACGCCGGGCACTTCCTGGACATGGAGCAGCCGGACACGCTCGCCACGCTGATCGTGCAGTTCGCCGCCGAGGCCTGATCGGGGGACCCGCATGCACCTCATGTACTTCACGGAGCAGCCGATGTCGGCGTACCCGGCGGACGAGGGGCGCAAGCGCGGGGCGACCGCGCTCATGTTCTCCAACCGCCACTTCGATCCGGTCGCGGGCAGCCGCCTCTACAACGAGTACCTCGAGCACTACCGGCTCGCGGAGGAGGTCGGCTTCGACGGCATCATGCTGAACGAGCACCACAACGCGCCGTTCTGCATGCAGGCCAAGTGCAACGTGTTCGCCTCGATCCTCGCCGCGGTGACCAAGCGGGTGAAGATCGTGCTCCTCGGCAACCCGCTGCCCCTCGCCGACAACCCGGTGCGGCTCGCCGAGGAGCTGGCCATGATCGACATGGTCTCCCGCGGCCGCCTGGTCTCCGGCTTCGTGCGCGGGGGCGGGCAGGAGCAGCTCGCCACCGGCGTCAACCCCGCGTTCAACCGCGAGCGCTTCGAGGAGGCCCACGAGCTGATCGTGCGCGCGTGGACCCAGGAGGGGCCGTTCCGCTTCGAGGGCACCCACTACCAGCACCGGGTGGTGAACCCGTGGGCGGTGCCGCTGCAGAAGCCGCACCCGCGTGTCTGGATCCCGGGCGTGCTCAGCAAGGAGACCATCATCTGGGCCGCGCGGCAGCGCTACCCCTACATCGCGCTCAGCACCGCGATCGACGCGACCAAGAAGATCTGGGAGCTCTACGACTCGGTGGCGGCCGAGGCCGGCTACACCGGCGGGCCCGAGAACCGCGGGTACCTCCAGCGCTGCCACGTGGCCGAGACCGAGGAGAAGGCCCTCGCCAACGCGCGGCAGTTCATGTGGATGCAGGGCGAGTTCACCGGGCTGGCGCACCCGGTGTGGTCGAGCCCGTCGGGCTACTTCTCGCCGTCGTACCGCAAGGCCTTCGTCGAGTACGCGGTGGGGCGGGGATCGAATCCGCGCGCCGCCGCCTTCGAGGACCAGATCCGCGACCAGCAGATCATCGCCGGCACCCCGAAGACGGTGCTCCCCAAGCTGCGCCGGCTCCTCGAGGAGACCCGCCCGTCGATCCTGGGCTTCTGGGCCAGCGACGGCTTCGTGAGCAACGCCGACGCGACCACCTGCATCCGGCTGCTCGGCCAGGAGGTGCTGCCCGCGGTGCGGGAGATGGGCAAGGAGCTCGGTCTCTGGAGCCCCTTCGAGGCCAACGCTCCGGTGAGCATCAGCCAGCCCGCCCCCGCGCTGCCCCCGAACGGGGCCTGAGCCGGGCCGCCGCGCGCCTCAGCCGATCGCGCTGCGCGGAGGCTTCGGGTCGGCCTTCTCGGGCAGGCAGGT